>JAGTVG010000301.1 GCA_018224645.1 Cyclobacteriaceae bacterium | reverse complement strand
GAGAAGAGCCGGTCTGGAAGCCCTGATCGTTACCGAAACCGGTGGACTTGCCCTGCTTGCCGGATTCATTCTGATGGGTATTCATGCCGGTACATATGATATCCCTGAAATTCTGTCCGGGAAAGCCTTTCTTTCTACACATCCGGTTTATCCCTGTATGCTGCTCCTGATCCTTCTGGGAGCGTTTACCAAATCGGCCCAGTTTCCTTTTCATTTCTGGCTTCCTTCGGCCATGATGGCGCCCACCCCCGTCAGCGCATACCTTCATTCCGCCTCGATGGTTAATGCAGGTGTTTATCTTCTGGCCAGGTTGCTGCCGGTTATGGGCCAGACCTTTTTATGGAAATACATCCTGATAATTACCGGGTTAACCACTTTTTTAATCGGTATATACATTTCACTCACCAGGCGCGACATGAAAAGCATCCTCGCCTATACCACCATCAGTTCCCTCGGACTCATGATCTTTCTCCTGGGAGCCGGCACCCCCCAGGCGGTGAAAGCATCCCTCCTCTACCTGGTGATCCATGCCCTGTTCAAGTCGACCCTGTTCATGATGGCTGGCATCATCGATGAAAAATCCGGGACCAGGGACATCTATCAATTCGGTCATATGTGGAAAAACTCGAAAGTTTCCGCCGTCATTACCGTCCTTGCCCTGCTATCCATGGCAGGTATGCCCCCTCTGATCGGTTATATCGGGAAGGAAGTGATCTATGAGGCGGCATTGCATACTGAAATTATCGGGTTCCTGATGATCGCGGTAGTGGTCCTTTCAAATGCATTCATGTTTTTTATTTCGGCCGTCCTCGGCCATCAGCTGATATTCAAGAAGAAGAAAAATCCTCTGGAAATATCCGTAAAACCCGGAGCCATATTTACAGCCGGAGCTGCTATCCTGGCATTGTCAGGACTTGTATTGGCTTTTTTCCCGGGCAAATTTGAACCACTGCTTAAACAGGCAGTTTATGCTGCCAGCGAAAAAACTGTGCCGGTGGATCTGAAATTATGGCATGGGATCAATAAAGTATTTTTCCTCAGCATGTTTACCCTGGTCTTGGGAACTGTATTTTTCTTAGCCAGGAATTCCCTTCTTTCATTCTTCAGAAGAATCAATGAATACCTTATCCCGGTCAGTTTTTCCGATTTGTTCGACAGGGCCGTGAAAGGCATCCTTGCCATTTCATTAAAAATGACCCTGTTTTTACAGCATGGTTACCAGCGGATATACCTGCTTACGATCTTCCTGGTCACAGGTGCCTTCCTGTGGTTCCTGGCATTGAGTTCCGGTGTGAATATTTCAGACCTGGCATTCAGTGAAATATCATTCCATATTGCAGGTATAGCCCTGGTGACGTGCGTGGCAGCAGTGGCCGCCGCTGTCATTGAAACAAAATTAGCCGCCATCGTAACGATGGGGGTGGTTGGTTATGGCATCGCCGCCATTTACCTTATGTTCAGTGCGATCGACCTGGCCATAACACAGTTATTGATTGAAACACTCACACTCGTCATCTTTGTGATGGTCGTATATAAACTTCCTCAATTCGAAAGATTTTCAAACAGAATGTCCAGGTTACGAGATGGTCTGATTGCCCTTTTTACCGGGGGCGGCATTACAGCGGCATTGTTGATTTCCGGCATCGCCAGCCAGGACCCGGTTTTTCATATCTCTGAGGTCCTTGCGGACAAAAGTTATGTGGAAGCACATGGACGGAATATTGTGAATGTGATCCTGGTAGATTTCCGCGCACTTGATACGATGGGAGAAATATCGGTGGTCCTTATCGGGGCGCTGGGGATCCTATCCATTCTCTCAGATAAATTTAAAAGGAAAAAAATATGAATTCTCAGATCACGCAACTTGCTTCAAAATATCTCCTGCCGGTACTGATCGTCATTTCAGTCATTGTATTTTTCCGGGGTCACCATCATCCGGGTGGGGGATTTATTGCAGCCCTTATCGCGGCCACGGCGATCATTTTCAATGCAATGGTCACAGAGACCGGGTCGGTCTACAAAAGGCTATTTAGTCACCCGGTCAGGCTGGTGGCTGCCGGGATGTCCTTCTGTTTCCTGGCAGCATTTGCCGGTCTCCTGGAAAGCCGGCCGCTCTTTTATGGATACTGGACTGAAATAAAATTACCCCTGGTGAATAAAATTTCACTTGGAACACCACTTCTTTTCGATGCGGGAGTATTCCTGGTCGTAACGGGTTCATTGTTGACCGTGTTCCTGCTGATCCTGGAGGAAATAGAATGGAAATAATACTGGCAATTACCATAGGCATGCTGTATAGTGCAGGCATTTATCTCCTGCTTAGACGAAGTGTGACCAAACTCATCCTTGGGATCATCTTATTGAGCAATGCGACAAACCTGCTTGTATTTATTTCCGGAGGTCTTACAACAGGCAACCCGCCTTTCATCCCGGTAAATGAGGAGCTGCCTCCGTCCGGGATTGCCGATCCATTGCCCCAGGCGCTCGTACTCACGGCCCTTGTGATCGGACTGGGGATCATCGCTTATACCATGGTCCTGAAATACAAATATCACGATGAAACGGGGAATGAAGATTTCGATAATGCCAAAGAAACTGACAGGTGATGATGACCGGTCTTCCCATATTGATCCCGTTCCTCGCGATGATCTTCCTGGCCGTCAGCGGAACGCGGATAATCCTTCAGAAGATCATCGCTGTGGCAACTTCCCTGGTGCTGCTGGTGGTGGCTGTGTTTATCCTGATCCGGGTGGACCAGGAAGGGATCATGGTTATGTATGCGGGTGGATGGAAAGCACCAATCGGTATCTCCCTTGTCATAGACAGTTTCAGCGCACTATTACTGGTGGCCACGGCCATCGTGGGCTTCTGTATGTCTATTTATGCTGTAAAAGGACTCGATGAAAAACGTCATCAGACGAAGTATTACCTGTTCTTTTTCGGCATGATCATGGGCATAAACGGTGCTTTTATCACCGGCGATATATTTAATATGTACGTCTGGTTTGAAGTGATGCTGATGGCATCATTCATCCTGATGGTGCTCGGGAACGAACGTGAACAACTTGAAGGGGGGTTAAAATATATGACCATCAGCCTGCTGGGTTCATTGCTTTTCCTTGCAGGTATCGGCATCCTGTATGGACATGCCGGTACACTTAATCTTGCCCATTTATCAATGAAGTTCCGGGAAATAGACCTGCCACCCGCAATGAATATCGCCCTGGCCCTGCTGATGACCGCTTTTGCGATCAAATCAGCGGCATTCCCCTTCTTTTTTTGGTTGCCATCCTCCTACCATACACCCCCCCCAGCAGTTTCAGCACTTTTCGCAGGATTGCTGACCAAGGTAGGGATCTATGCCATGGTCAGGATCGTCACCCTGTTTTTCGACGCATATGATCAGTTCTGGCACGGTCTGTTGCTGGTGATCTCCGGATTTACCATGGTTGTTGGTGCGGTAGCGGCATTTTCACAGACTGACATACGCAGGGTCCTTTCATTCAGCATTATCAGCCAGATGGGATACCTGATCATGGGACTGGGGTTTTTCACTCCCCTGGGCATAGCAGCAGCCATATATTTCATGCTGCACAACATACTCGTCAAGACAAACCTTTTCCTGGTTGCTGGTATTGTGGGCAGAACCGAAGGATCCTATAACCTGGGGGCGATGGGTGGCTGGTATCAGAAGTTTCCCGGAATCACATTATTGTATTTCCTTTCCGCCATGGCACTGGCCGGATTCCCGCCATTATCGGGTTTTTTTGGAAAATTCCTGCTGGCTAAAGCCGGTCTGGAATCACAGCATGAACTGATCACCGGCATATCGATATTTACCGCGCTCATCACCGTTGCCTATATGTTTAAAATATGGAATGGCGTTTTCTGGAAACAGACGCAGGATATAAAATGGGAGGGCCGGGAAAGACCTGAGTTTTCAATGGTATTTCCTTCAACCTTCCTGACGGTACTGATCCTGTACCTGGGATTGGGTGCAGGACCTGTTTTTGACATACTTCAGAAAACAGCAGGACAGCTTCTGGACCCTTCTGGATATATTGGCAGTGTTTTGGAATATGAAAATACATTATGAAGATACTCTATAAATTGCTGGGAGTTCTTGATCTGACGGGCCATTACCTGAAGCTGATGGTGCTTTCTAATTTAAAGGTTGCGGCAGAAGTGTTGACACCGCCTCTCCGGATGAAACCGGCCATCATCGGTGTCGACCTCGATATAGAATCAGATTTCGGGATTTTCCTGCTAGTCAACCTGATCACCATGACGCCGGGTACCATGAGCCTCGATCTTTCGGATGACAGGAAAATACTTTACGTTCATATCATGAATATCAAAGAGATTCAGGAGGATGTGGATCAGATTAAATTACTGGAAGATAAAATTAAAAAAATCACAGGAAAATGATAGGAACTGCATCCATTATAGCCATGTTCATGCTCATTGTATCCTTAATCGTTGGTTTTGCCGGGTTGATCAAGGAAAAGGATCTGCCCGATAAGGTGGTGGCGCAGAACCTGATCGGTGTGATCATTCTCGGGATCATCCTGACATACATTTTTTTTACGAAAAAAACGATATACCTGGACGTGGCTGTGGCAACCATCCTGATCGTCTTTACAGGAACGGTGATGATCGCCCGGTATTTGATCAGAATGACAGATGATGACTGAATGGCTGGCTTCCATATTGCTGATCCTTGGTGCAGGATTTATCCTGCTTTCGAGCATTGGCATGTTCCGCTTCCCGGATCTTTATATCCGGATGCATGCCACCACCAAGGCATCAACCCTTGGGATCCTGTTAATTCTGATGGGCATATGCATTTATTTTCCGTCCCTGTCAGTATTCCTCAAATCCTTCTTCATCCTTATTTATGTATTCCTGACTACGCCGGTGGCCTCCCATATGATCGGGAGAGCTGGTCACCTGATAAAGGTGCCCAAATGGGAAAAGACCTTCCGGGATGACCTGGAAAAAGAGGATGCTGGGAAGAAGCATGGGGAGGGTTGAATATTCTTCAGCGGCGCAGGGCAAACTCAGAAGTGTAAGGATGCAGAGGATCATGGATGTTGAAATTCAGCGGCAGTTAATCATCAGTGTCCGCTTTGCATGTTTTCCGCCAGGGGACCCTGATGGTTATTACCGGATCTGATATTCAACCGATCCGTTCCAGCACTTTCTGCATATCGACACGATGCTCAAACATACCGCTCCAGAGATCCCCTTCCTTCTCAAGTCTTTTCCGCATGTTACGCAGGGTGAATGCATCAGGGGTCAAATGCGGAGTAAGCTCCTCCCAGCGGACCGGGGCAGAAACAGGGGCTCCCGGCCGCGGCCTGAGGCTGTAAACGGATGCCATGGTCTTGCCCCGTGCATTCTGCAGATAATCCAGGTAGATCTTACCCTGCCGGGCAGATGGTGCCCTTTCGAAACTGGTCAGATCCTTATTCTGCCGGTGTATGTATGTTTCGAGGATCTTGACAAAATTCTGTACCTGACCATAACTGTAATTCTGCTGAACGGGAATGTAAATGTGTAGCCCGCGGGAGCCCGAGGTTTTGCAAAAGGCAGGTAACCCGAGTTTGTCAAAGAGTTTTTTGAATTCGAGGGCCAGGATCACCACCTCCTTAAAACGGAGCTCAACCGGATCCAGATCGAAGACCATATAATCCGGATTATCCAGTTTCGGCATTGAAGAACTCCAGGGATTGATCTCGATGCATCCCAGGTTGATCATATACAACAGCGTATCCGTATCCTGGCAGAGCAGATATTCGATTGTCCTTCCGCTGCCGCTTTCCAGTTTTACCGTGGTAACCCAATCGGGCACAATTTCCTTCACATTTTTCTGAAAAAAGCCTTTTTTAATGATCCCTTCAGGAGTTCGGTACAGGGACTGCGGCCGGTCCTTCAGGTAGGGCAGGATAACCTCAGCGATATCCCGGTAATAACCGATCACCTCCTCCTTGGTGATCTTTTCATCAGGCCAGAAGATCTTGGAAAGATTGGAGAATGTGACCTTTGATCCAGGATTAACGGCCTCTTCCGGTTTTTCGATGGTGATCTGCCCGGGATCCTTGTCCGACCGTAACCCGATGAAGCTGGGATGACGCATGACCCTGTCGGTGGTCCAGGTTGAAAATTTAACCTCGCATATCAGTTCAGGTTTAACCCAGCGGATGTTTTTCCCGGAGGGCGGATTATTTACAGGGACCTCATCCGTCTCCAGCGCCTTCAGTTTCTTCATTAATTCCTGCTGGATCGCTTCATTGAATCCGGTTCCCACTTTTCCCGTATAGATCAGCGAATGACCCTCGTTTACGGCGCATAACAATGATCTGAAGTTACGCCCCGGCTTGTCAGAAGGCAGATATCCGCAAATGACCATTTCCTGCCTGTGTCCTGTTTTAATTTTCAGCCATTCTTTCGACCGTTCGGCAGGGAAATACCGGCCGGTGGATTTTTTGGCAATGATCCCTTCCAGGCCATCCTTCTCAATCTTTTTAAAAAAAACATGGCCTTCCTTATCCACATGATCAAGATAGTGGATATGTGGCAGTGATTTGGAAAGAAGTGCTTGAAGTAATTTCTTGCGTTCGGTCAATGGCAGATTTTTCAGATCATGACCATTCAGCCAGAGAATGTCGAATACATAATAGTGCAGCCTTTCCTGTTCATCATCATTATGCTGCAATTTTTGGAAATTCGCTTTTTTTGTCTGATCCATATAACAGACTTCCCCGTCAATGATAAAGCGGGCATTGAGTTCCGATAGTTCTTCCGCGATAAGATGATATCTTTCTGTGAATGAATTTCCATTCCGGGAATAAAGGTCTGCCTTCTTTTTCTCTTTTGCGGCGATCACCCTGTATCCATCCAGTTTCAGTTCGTATATCCATTCGCTTTCCGAAAACGGCTGGTCAGTAAGCGTGGCAAGCATCGGGCTGATGAATCCGGGAAAGTCACTTTTTTCAGCCTGTGTGGGTTCATCAACAGGTTTAACCTTTACCCCTTCCTCCTGTTCGGGGTCCCGGATGGCATCCGATGCGGCGATCTCATCCATGGATAGGCCCGTCATTGCACTTATTTCCTCTTCATCTTTTTTTTCCTCCTCTTTTTTTACCTTCATGAAAAACCATTCATTATTTTCATTGTTCTTCATTTTTACCAGGTTGTAATACCCTTTGAGTTTTGTCCCCTGTAGATATAGTTTGAGGGATCCTTTCGATATCCTTTTGATCATCTCCCCTTTTGAAGGAATTTTCCTGGTATCATCCAGATAATAATATCCGATATCCCATACCATTACGGTCCCAGCCCCGTAATTTCCTTTCGGAATTTTCCCTTCAAAATGGATATAGCTGAGAGGGTGGTCCTCGACCTGGATAGCAAGGCGTTTTACATCCGGGTTATCAACGGGTTTTTTGGGAATGGCCCAACTTGCCAGGACATGGCCCACCTGCAGGCGGAAATCAAAATGTTTTCGCCGGGCATGATGCCATTGAACGACAAACCTGTTTTTCTCTTCCGGTTCTGCCGATGTATTTTCCGGTTCAGGAGTTTTTTCAAAATTCCGTTTTTCCCAGTATTGCTCCAGTGAATCCATATTACCCAGACTGGTTTTCTGACCTGCTTTATCGGCACAGGCTGACCGGTTAATTTGTCATTTCGAGGCTTTTTTTCAGTTGCTCCATGAGATCCTCGACAGCTGCTTTTTCCGGCTGCACGTCGGGCTCAGGAACCTTTTTATGCTGACTTTTGGCCTTTATGGTTTTTTTAAGGGTTTGCTGATATGTATCCTTGTATTTTTCAGGTTTAAAGGCGCTTGTCATTCCCTTGATGAGTTCCATAGCCATTTTCTGTTCCTCCTTTGACGGGCTCGTATTTGGTATTTTAAGGTCGACGGGCTTACGCAATTCGTCATGAAACCTCATCTGGGTAAGATAAAGTACTTTTTCATCTGCCATCAGCAAGGCCAGGTGCTCCCGGTTTCTCAAAACGAATTTTGATAATCCGGACATCTGTGAATCATAGATGGCCTTCCGCAGAAGGTTATAGGTTTTCCCTGCCCCTTTCTCCGGTTCCAGCAGATAAGGTTTTTCAAAATACCTGGGATTGATCTCTTCCGTTTTGACAAACTCATTGATCACGATGCTGTCGCTCTTCCCCATGCTTGCCTTTTCAAAATCCTCTTCCAGAAGCGTGATATAATAATCATCGATCTTATGACCTTTAACAATATCCTTCCAGGCCACCTCTTTCCCGTCCTTCTCACAAACCCTCAGATATTTGATCGGGCATTGATCATCCTTCCGGACCATACGGAGATCGACATCGTGGCGGGTAACACCACTGTACAGCTTAACAGGAATGTAAACAAGTCCGAAACTTATTCCACCCTTCCAGATTGCTCTAGGCATACCAGATTATTTCATTTTTATAAATCAAAAATCAACATTGCATCGTCTTTCCTCCATTGGGATGCATTACCTGTCCGGTTGTATATGAACCATCTTCCGAGGCAAGAAACAATTTTTCTTATTGTATTTGGGCTGTTGTTTTGTACTATCTCTTTCACTCAAATAATCGCTCTTATTACTTCAGCATTAATTACTGAATTGAAAATTGTGCCAAATACCCGGGAATAAAGTGAAAGCCATCTATAATGTTGATTATCAATGTTTTATAATAATCGTACCCGGTCCTGGTATGATCTGCGGAATTTATCAAACGTGATTTTTTTCTACTAATCGTGGAAAAAAGCTGCATTGACCGCCTTCCAGGCCTGGTGCCCGATGTCCACATGTCAGGAAATCATTTTTCCCCGTTATCAATCTTGCCGTTTTTGATAATGGACAGGGTTATTCTTTCTGCTTCTCCCAGCTCCTGGGGTGTGCCTTCCAACGGAAACTTTTCCGGATCAAACCTTCCGCTCGTAAGCGTTTCGAGGACATAAGGATGGATATAATATTTTTCACAGACTGCTATGGTATTATGCAGTTCCACGGCCACCTCCTTCACAATCGCACGGCTTATTTTCAATCTTTTATTCTTTTCAACCATTTCCTTGGCAGCAGGGAATTTTTTAACAGCCAATACCGTTCCTCCCCAGGTCCTGAAATTCTTACTGGTAAAATCTTCGCCGGTTATATCCTTCAGATATTCATTGACATCCGTTGAATTCACGGGAATTGTTTTCCCGGAAGGATCCAAATACCTGAATACTTCATATCCCTGGAGCTCTGAACATTCTTTAATCAGCCGGATAAAACTGCGGTTCCTGATTTTAACTCTCCTGTATTTATTGCTTTTGGCTTTGTATTTAAAAATTATCCCATGGCTATTCATTTCGAGGTTTTTCCGCCGAAGGGTGGTAAGGCCATGTGTTCCATGTAATTCCAGGTATTGACGGTTTCCGATACGGATATAGGATTCATTGAGAATCCCTACGATCAACGCAAGTACTTTTTCTTTCGGCCACCCTTTTTTGCGTAGATGGCTTTTAACAGTCTCCCTTATTGCAGGCAGCGCATTGGCAAATTTCACCATTTTCTGGAATTTGAAATTCTGCTGGTATGCCGTCCAATCCTCATGATATAAATACTGTTTCCTGTTTTTGACATCGATCCCTGTCGCCTGCAGATATCCGGAAGGAGATTTACAGATCCATACATTTTTCCACATGGGTGGTATTCCGATCTCTTTGATCCTTTCAATGATCCCTGGGTTCGTAATTCTTCTTTTTTTTTCATCGAAATAGATAAATCCCCGGCCGCATTTCTGCCTCGTAAATCCTGGATCATCATGACTTACATGGATCAGGCCGATCGCTTCTTTATATTCCGGCTCAAAAACCTGATAACCGTTTGAACCAGGTATCTTTTGTTTTTTTTGCATATAAATCTTTGGTTAAAGGAAAGGCATTCATACCTGCAATTCCTGGGCCGACGATATCCCATTGGAAAAATCCGGTCATCAGCCATGCGCCCATGGCGATCAGGGAATAATATGTCCCTAAATACCTCAAGTAATGTTCCTTCTGCAATTTCAGTTTTTCCTGCCGGCCCGAAGAAATTTGATTTATCATGGATAATGACTTTTTAGGTTAGATTTCATCAGCAAGGTTACTGAACAAAATTAGAGCCACCTCCACCGGGTGTTTTTTGCGGCCGTACTTGCATACTGGTTTTTTGATCTGTTAAATCCAGGTGAGCCTGAATATTCACCCCTCATTAATAACCCGGAAATTCTCATTATGTGGAATTTTATCAACAACCGGGTCAATATTATCGACAGGATGACCCATTTTTTTTTACCCGAAAAAAAATATAAAAAAAATTTTATTGGATCCTCAGCTGCCCATCATTGATCCATGCAGATTGAGAAGTATGAAAATCCGGCGCCATCATACGCCCGCGATGAAATGTAGTTCCTGATTGGCTCAAATTTTTCTGAAATAT
>JAGTVG010000300.1 GCA_018224645.1 Cyclobacteriaceae bacterium | reverse complement strand
TTATATTGGCAATTACTCATGCCATCACTCGGAGTGATGGCATGAGTAATAAAACTTATCTAATTCCTAGCACTGAACTTTCCTACTCTCAGGATCCAGGCTGCTCCAAAAGCCACTGCAGATGCAAAAAAACTGAACAATGCCCCCATTTTCGCGGAATCAAGAATATCTCCGGGAGGAAAAGCCACGGTTGCGATGAACAACGCAACGGTAAAACCAATTCCGGCCATAAAGCCAAGCACAGTCAGATCACGGTAATTCATCCCTGTGGGCATCTCTAACCTGAATAATTTTACGGCAATAAAGGTAAGCAGGACAATACCAACCGGTTTACCAACAAGCAGACCAAGGGTGACCAAACCTGTTGCCAGGCCCATGGCGCTGAAAGCCACTCCGGCATTAGCGAAACCAAAAAGCATGAGGATCAGTTCAACCGGGGTTTTCCACCAGTGCTCAAATTGATTGAGCGGATCCTTTTTTGTTTCATCTTCCATCCCTACAAAGAAACCCATATCCGAATGCGCATGAGGAAGCGTTGGAATGATTGGCACCAGTGCCAGTGCAGGGTGGATCCCTCCCATAAAAAATCCGTACCAGGATAATGGACCCGCTATCAACAGATACCACCAGAAGTTGGTAACCTTAAGCCATTTTTTCAGAATATATATATTGAAAAGGATCGCTCCGCCAACACATAAAAGGAATGTCACCAGGTGCATCTCACCCGTCGGATAAGCTACAGCTAAGATGATGAGACCGGCAGCATCATCGGCAATTGCCAGCAACAACAGAAATGGAATGGCCGGATGACCCCTGCCAAAAACAAGGCGTGCCACCAGGTAGGAAAAAGCAATATCCGTTGCACAGGGTATTGCCCATCCCCTCGTCAGCTCAGGGGCATCGAATGTTAAAACTCCACCGATATATAGCAGGGCCGGCCCTATAATACCCCCCGCCGTTGCCATCAATGGCGTTGCTGCTTTTTTGGGGGACGAAAGTGCCCCGCCCGGCAACAAAGCTTCCCATATCTCTTTTGCGGCGAGGGCAAAAAAGAAACACATCAATACATCATTGACAATAAAATGAAAATTGATGTGGGGGGCGATTTCACGATCAATGAATTCATGATAAAAATGAGGTTCTATATTGGCAAAAAATAATGCCACGACCGTACCAAAAATCATGAACACGCTGTTGTCTAACAGGAATCTGATGCCATCTTTAAGTGTATCCACAGTAGTTTTTAAGTTTTTGTTCGAATTTAGTTATATACCGGTCGAAAAACGACTTCTCCGTTTAGGCCGGAAATGATTTATTCGACAGTTTCAAAAATTAGGATTCTCTGATGTAAAAAAAAATTATGCGCCAAATTACTTCATCATTCACATATTATTCTGAAAATTATATAAAAATTTTTATCGTTCCCATTGAAGTAAAATGTACAACTAAAAGAATCCATGGTCCCATGATGAAGAAATCCCTCAAAAAAAGGATTAATATTTTAAAGATTGGATGATAATCATTTCTTTAGTATCGGAATTTGTTTGCTTTTAGTAATTTTGTTCCTGCATTTTTTAACCTAATCTATTTTAGAATGAACAAAATTTTATTTTTCATATTTATGATATTCCTGATGATCGCTTGCGGAAAACAGCTAGAAAATGAAAAAATCTCTGATAACCCGCTGATGACTGAATTCAAAACCCCCTTTGAAGTGCCGGATTTTGAAAACATTAAAACCGATCATTATTTGCCGGCAATAAAGGCAGGCATGGATATTCAAAAAAAGGAAATCAGTGAAATTATAAACAACCAGGAAAAACCTGATTTTAACAACACCATAGAGGCCTTGGATTACAGCGGGGGGTTATTGAAAAATACGACGGGGATTTTCTATAACCTGCTTTCAGCAAATACAAGCCCCGAATTACAGGAACTGGCCCGGACTTTGTCACCCATTTTATCGAAACATCATGATGAAATCCTGATGGATCCTGCTCTTTATGCAAGGATTAATGCTGTTTACCGTCAGGTTGAAGATTTCAACCTTGTCACCGAACAGGAAAAACTGGTGGAAAAATACCATAAAAGATTCATCCGTAACGGGGCGAATCTTTCCCCAGAACAAAAAGAAATCCTTAAAAAGATCAATGAAGAACTTTCACTGCTGGGTCTGCAATTCGGTGACAATCTTTTGGCAGAAGACAATCAATGGAAACTTGAGATCGAAAACCAGGAAGATCTGGCAGGTTTGCCTGAAATGGTAATTTCTGCCGCTTCATCCGCAGCTTCAGACGCTGGCCTGGGAGGAAAATGGATAATCACACTCCATAAACCCAGCTGGATCCCTTTCCTTCAGTATTCTTCAAGAAGGGATCTTAGAGAGAAGGTTTTCAGGGCATGGATGAACCGGGGTAACAATAAAAATGAATACGACAATAATAAGATCATTCAGAAAACCCTGACACTTCGTAATCAGAAAGCGGAATTACTGGGATTCAAGGATTGGGCTGCATATATCCTCGATGAGAATATGGCAGGAAATTCAAAGGCTGTCTATGAACTTCTGAACGGGCTTTGGGGAAAAGCACTTCCCATCGCTGAAATGGAAGCCACGGATATGCAGAAAATGATCGATCAGGAAAATGAAAGTTTCCAGCTCGAGCCATGGGATTGGTGGTATTATGCGGAGAAGGTAAGAAAAGCCAGATATGATCTTGACGATGAAACGCTGCGCCCCTATTTTGAATTGAACAATGTCAGGAATGGACTGTTCCACGTGGTTAATAAACTGTATGGATTAGATTTTATTGAACGTCCTGACCTGCCCAGACCGCATCCTGATGCTAAGTGTTTCGAGGTGCTTGAGAACGATGGGTCGCATGTTGGAATCTTATACATGGATTTTTATCCGCGGGCAAGTAAAACAGGAGGGGCCTGGATGGATGCCTACCGTAAACAGTACAGGGAAAATGGCCGGAATTTCACCCCGGTCATAACCACTGTTTTCAATTTTACAGCCCCGGCCGGAGATCAGCCAGCACTGCTGACATTTGATGAAGTAGAAACCATGTTTCATGAAATGGGACATGCTTTGCACGGCCTGCTTTCCGACTGTAACTACCGGACTCTTTCAGGTACTGCTGTTCCCCGTGATTTTGTAGAATTGCCTTCCCAGATCCTGGAAAACTGGGCGGCTGAACCGGAGGTTTTAAAACATTATGCGAGACATATCCAGACGGGGGAAGTTATTCCGGATGAACTTATCCTGAAATTAAGTTCCTCAAACAAATTCAATCGGGGTTTTGCGACAGTTGAATACCTGGCCGCCTCCCTGCTGGATATGGCCTACCATACAGCCTCTGATCCGGAAAATATCGATCCCAATGCCTTCGAGAAGGAAGCCATGAAGAAAATACGACTGATCCCCCAAATAATCCCGCGGTATAGAAGCACGTTTTTCAAACATATTTTTGAAGGTGAAGGATATTCGGCAGGATACTACAGTTATAAATGGGCAGAGGTGATCGACGCGGATGCTTATGAGGCTTTTACGGAGACGGGTGATATTTTCAATCCCCACGTGGCTTCCAGCTTCCGGAAAAATATACTTTCAAAGGGCGGAACAGATGATGCCATGAAACTTTACGTTAATTTTCGTGGCAAGGAACCGAACCTGAACCCTCTTTTGAAACGAAGCGGATTAATGTAAAAATTCTAACGGATCAGAAAATCCGGCAAAAGGATAAAGAATATCTAAAGTTCCGCTCATTTTTTACTTTGGAACTACGACAGTGTATATTGCAACATGATAGCTTATTTAAATTTATTCCGTCAGGTGGACTTCTTGGCCATATTGATGATTGCCTTTTTATACGCTTGTCATTATCCACCGGCTCAGGAAGGAAAAAACAAGAACCTTCCCAATATATTATTCATCGCAATAGATGATCTGAAACCTGCGGCAGGTTGTTATGGCGACTCAGTGGCCATAACACCCCATATGGATAAACTGGCTGAGGCGGGTATCACTTTCATGCGGAATTATTGCCAGCAGGCAGTTTGCGCACCCTCCAGGGCAAGCCTGCTTACCGGGCGTTATCCGGATCAGTTACAGGTTTGGGATCTCCAAACCTTGATCAGAGAGAAAAATCCGGGCATAATTACGCTACCCCAGTATTTCAGGATGTTTGGTTATCTTACCGCGTCAACCGGTAAAATATTTGATCCAAGAAGCCTGGAAGGCAGCTGGGGAGGCCCTCATGACTCAGCCTCCTGGTCCGTGGATTATATATCATCCGGCGAACTCAATACCTATAATCCTGAAACAGGACCTCCGGATTATTTTTATGCCGGGGAGGAAGCCCGGAATAAAATTTCATTATTACAGGATGAGGCCAGAAGGAACGGGAAACTAACACCTGGAGCTATACGGGAATATGTCCAGCAGTTCTATTTCCCTGCCGTTGAATGTGTGGATGTTCCTTTTGATGCGTACGTTGATGGTGCGATTGCCAAACATGGCCTCCATCTGATGGATTCACTCGCCGGAACCGGCAGTCCTTTTTTCCTTGCCGTTGGCTTTAACAGGCCACACCTGCCTTTCGCCGCTCCAAAGAAATATTGGGATCTGTATAAAAGGAATAAGTTTAGCCTGGCACAATTCCAGAATCCTGCCCAGGATAGTCCCCCCATCGCCTATCATAACTCCGGGGAAATCAGAAGCGGTTATACAGGGATACCGGCAGAAGGCAGATTGCCTGACCCTCTCCAGCGTGAACTGATCCATGGGTACTATGCAGCTGTCACCTTCATCGATGACTTGATAGGCATGTTACTGGAAGAACTGGATGTTTTAGGCATCAGGGATCATACCATCATTGTCTTATGGGGAGATCATGGCTGGCACCTCGGGGATCACGGCTTGTGGTGCAAACATTCAAATTTTGAACAGGCCACCCGTTCACCTTTGATCATGCTGGATCCTGATCAACGGGTTAAAGGAGGGAAACATGATGGTCCCACAGAATTTACGGATATAGCCCCAACCTTATGTGAACTTACAGGAATTCCAATCCCTGATTATTTTGAAGGACTGAGCCTGAAGCCGCTTTTTGATGATCCTGGTCAGAAATTAAGGACAACAGCCCTCAGCCAGTATCCCAGACATGGCATAGATTATATGGGTTATTCCATTCGAACGGAACGGTACCGGTATACGAAGTGGATTGAAAAAAACACTGGAAAAACTACAGAAAGGGAATTGTATGACTATCAGGTTGACCCGCTCGAAACGACCAGTTTTATTCATCATGAAGAATATACAGCCACCCTTCATTATCTGGACAGTATATTGACCCAAAGGATTCAGAACCCTTCCACACGAGTAACCCAGGATTCAAAGTTCGTGAATTGAATCAATGCAATAATTCTTTTCTAAAAAAAACTGCACCACACAAATGTCAAAATCTGACTCCGTTTTTATGCCATGCGGAAATTGGTGATGCAGTTTATATTTGATGAACAGGTAGTCTAGCCAGGAATTTGTTTGGCTAACCTGCTGAATTCTCATGGGTAAAAATGATAAGAGATTTTGTAAGAATATTATATGAATTCTGAAGGAATCCTGTATCCGTATTGTTCCGGCCAGATTCTGCCGAGTCATCATGCAGGTATTCCGGACAGATCTGTTATAATACCAGTGGTTTCATTTCCACTAACTCAATTTTTCCCTGAAAAAATCAATCGTTCGTTGCCAGGCAAGTTCGGCAGCGGCCTTATCAAACCTTGGCGTCGAATCATTGTGAAAGCCATGGTTCACCTCCGGATAAAAATATGCGGTATATTCCTTGTTGTGTTCTTTCAACGCTTTTTCGTAAGCTGGCCAGCCTTCATTCACCCTGGTATCCAATCCGGCATAATGAAGAAGTAATGGAGCCTTGATCTTAGTCACATCTTCGACGGGTGGTTGTCCGCCGTAAAAGGGAACTGCTGCCGATAAATCAGGGATCTGTACAGCCATCATGTTGGAGATCCATCCCCCAAAACAAAATCCTACCACACCCACCTTCCCGTCACATTCCGGATGTGTTTTCAAATGCTGATAAGCTGCAATAAAATCCTCCAGCATTTCATTTCGGTCACGTTTACTTTGCAGTTCTCTGCCTTCATCATCATTACCCGGATAGCCACCGAGAGGAGTGAGCGCATCGGGGGCCAGCGAAATAAATCCGGCAAGACCCGCCCTGCGTCCAACATCTTCGATATATGGATTAAGTCCTCTGTTTTCATGCACAACAATGATGCCTGGCAATCTTTTACTATTATTCGCCGGACGTGAAAGTAAACCACGGATATTCCCTCCTCCATTGGGTGATTCATAATTTATAAATTCTGTTTTAAGCCTGGGATCATCCGGTTTTATTTTAATGTTGTCCTGATAATTGGGCATGATAAAACTCAATATGGATGGAACCGTAAGGCCACCAATCGCATACCTGGATAACTTATCAAGGAATTGTCTTCTTTCAATTCTATTGTGGACGTAGTCATCATAAATATTAAAAACTTCCTGATGGATGTCCTCTTTTCTTATTTTTTTCATGGTGATAATTTTTAGGGAATCTGAAATATAAGCCAGACTTCTGAAGAAAATCTGAAGTTGAATTATCTCCTGCCTTTTCTGGCACCTTTCCTGAAATCATCGATGCGATCCTCCCTGCCGGTTTGTCTCTGACGTGGACCCACTGCCCTCTTAACCGTTTCCAGGAAAATCTGCTTCTGCTCATCGTTACAGATTGTTAAAACCTCCTTAAAGTGCCTGTAGTTCAGCAATTCAAGCTCGCTCTGTTTTTCCCCGATCTGACGAACAATTTCTTCCGCACCGGTTGTAAACTCCTGGTTTTTCATCATACCCATCAGTTCTTCCCGCAGACTCCTGATCTCTTCAATCGTCGCTTCTAACTCACTGCGGTGATGGGTAAGCAATGAATCGAATTGTGCCTGCTGGCCGAACGTGAAATTCAATCTTTCTTTAAGGAAATGCTCTCTCCGGCCAATCCTTGCCGGATCCCGCATAACTGGATCCTGATTGTCTCGTTCCTCAAGCCAGACAGCGGTAATGGAAGCAAGATTGAGAATAATTAATACCAGGATGACAATCCACAGAAATTTTATATTCGATATAAGTTTCATGACTTATGGATTTGATAACGTTTGGCTTATGTTATATAATGTAGGTGTGGAAGGATAATATTCTTCAATAAATAATTGCTCACTGGTAGAAAGGGAGGCATCTGTAGAAGAATTGATAAAAAACCTCGTAGCCGTATAAATATTGAAAACGATCACCGTCATGATCATGATGACGGCAAACCGCTGAAAGGCTGGTGATAACATACCGGTTTCAATGGATTGGATTGCTTTCTTTTCTAGCCGTGCCTGAAGCCTCGTGTAAAGAAATGGTTTTATCTTTGCCCTTTCTATCCCATCAAAGGCCTGAAGGGTATTCTCAACCTTCTCTGTAATATATTTGTCAATCTTCTTCATTAGCTTTTTATTTAGATGCCCGTCTGTCCAAAATCTTGCGTTTTTTTTCAGGAATTATAGTAATCGGACAAATCTTTCCTGAGATTGATTTTTGCCCGGTGCATAAGGGATTCTACCGATGACAGGGATTTTTTCATGATCTCCGCTATTTCCTCATAACTCAAGTCCTCCATTTTATGCAGGGTAAAGGCAATTTTTTGATTTTCAGGCAGTTTGTCAATGGCCATAATTAAAATTTTTGCCTGTTCCCTCTTCTCAGCCAGCACACCGGGATGATTGAAATCCGATACCTGGAATGCCGGTTCCGGATCCTGACTGGAAATCCATGTAAGGATCCCCGTGCGTTTTTTTCTTTTCAGTCTTCTCAGGTGTTCCAGCGACTTATTTACCGCAATCCGGTAGATCCAGGTCGATAACCTGGAATCAGCCCTGAATTTATGAATGGAATGATACACTTCTATGAATGTCTCCTGAGTAAGGTCATCCGCATCATCCGCATCCTTGACTAAACTGATACAGGTATTAAAAACCTTATCCTGAAAGTCATTGACAAGCTGACGGAATGCCACCTCATCCCCGTTTTTCAATCTCTTTACCAGGATATGATCGGTTTTTAACATTCCATCATGCGATTTAACCTTCAAGTTAATCATTTCACATTAACTAATGTATGGAAAATGATGGCTCCCCATTATTAATCATAGCTGTTAATATCCTGTTTCCTCCATACCGTTACCATTTTCACCGCCATCCAGTTTTCATCTGTTAAAAACTGGTTGATACTTTCATTTGAACCTCCCCATTCCTTCGAATAATAGAAATATGAGGTGAGTTTATGATCCATATTATTAAATATCCTTTCATAATTAATGGAATAGCTGTAAAAATCCTCATACCGGATATCACTTTCATGCTGCAGTTAATATCTTTCGAGGTTCGAAGGGACTGAATAGTCCATGAATTGTTCATTTGAATTCCAGTTGAAGCTGCCATAGCCAAGTAATCATTGTTTTTGGGAGAGTTATTCTGCGGGTAAATGAAAGCCGGAACAAAAATCTGTGCCGGCTTTCCGAGTTAAAATTAGTTCCAACCTCTTCCAGGCCATCTCATGCCGCCCCTATAACCGGGCATGCCGAACCTGTTTGCGAAATGGTTATCGAATTTTACTTTCTGTTCATCGGTAAGTAATTCCCGAACCTTCAAATGTGTACTGATTCTTGCTTTATTCACCTCCGTCCGCAAATCTTCTATCTCCTCAACAAGCTGATCGATCTTATTCTTATCCGCTCCTTCGGTGATCAGTGTGTTCAGCTGAGCACTTTTTTCCCGGATCTTATTCCATACCGTCAATGTTTCTTTTTGAAAATCGAGATGAACTTTCTCAATCTGCGTCTCCTGTTCATCCGAAAGGTCAAGCATAGTTTCCATCCGGTTCATTGGGCCAGGACCATCACCGTTCCCTCTTCCCTGCCCATAACCGCCACCACGCTGGGCATTCGCCTGGAACCCTGTCAGCAATAAAAAAACAATGATTCCTGCTAACCCTGTGTTTACACTCTTGTTTTTCATTTTTTCTTCACTTTAGTTAAACTTTCCCTTTAGACGATCCCCCATTAAAAAACTTGCGGGTAGATGATAAAAAATTTCTGTTCGCATCGCAGAACCCGGTACATGGGCTTATTTATGAATAATCTTACACCCATTTTACCGCCATGTCATTAATATGCATGGCATGCAACAAACGGATTTAATATTTATGGTTTATTTTAGTGATTTTAAGTGCTTTATTGAACGATAAATCAGGAAGAAAATGAAAGAGATAAAAGGCATCCTTGAGACATATGAAAAACTGGATTTTAGCCGGCAGAAAGCCGCCCTGGCCACGGTGGTGAGAATTCAGGGATCCTCCTACAGGCAACCCGGGGCAAGGATGCTTATCCTTGACGATGGACATTGGAACGGCGCCATCAGCGGTGGTTGCCTGGAGGGTGATGCGTTAAGAAAAGCAAGGGAAGTAATGCGGACAGGAAGACCACGTTTTGTTTCATATGATACGACCCGGGACAAACCTACCGACCATATTCCATTCAGTATGGGTTGCGAAGGGATCATCGATGTCCTGATCGAACCCCTTGACAATGATTCCTCCACATGCCATCCCGTAAGGATCTTTAAAGAATATCTTTCCTCCTTTCAGAAACAATTGATCGTAACCCTGTACGATGCCTCCCATGAATCGATGGGAAATCCGGGAGAAAGGCTGCATATTAACCATAAGGGACAGGTAACTGATAACTTCTCAAACCCTGAGGTGCGGGAGATTGTCATAAACGAGACTGAAAAAATGACCTCCTGGATCACTTCCTTTCATGGGGAAATCGTTCTGGGCAACCATATGGCTACTCTTTTTTATGAAATACTGGATGTCCCGCTGCAGTTGCTCATTTTTGGTGGAGGATACGACGTAATCCCGGTGGTCCAGATGGCAAAAAACCTGGGATGGAGAGTTACCGTGGCGGATGAATGTATTGCTAAAACATATCCTCAGAAATTTCCCGATGCAGACAAGGTTTTAAATATTCCAGGAATAGATGTTTACCGGGAAGCCAGGGAAATGAAAGGTGCATATGCCCTCATTATGTCCCATAATTTTAAATATGATCTTGAAGTGCTGCGCGGCCTGCTGAAGACAGATATCGGATACCTGGGTGTGCTTGGCCCGAAGAAGCGGATCAAAACGATGCTTGATGAATTAAAAAAAGAGGGAAAAAATTCCTGGAAAGATGCAGAAAAAAGGATACATGCCCCGGTAGGACTTAATATGGGTGCTGAAACCCCAGATGAGATCGCAATTTCCATCATTGCCGAAATACTTGCAGTCCATAACGGGAAACCAGGAGGGTTTCTCAAGGATAAAAAAGGACATATCCATGACAGGGAAACGGCCGTTCAGGTTGTCTGATCCTTCCTGGATCCACTTATGATTATACCTTCATGGATGATATATTCTGCTATGATTCCTGATGGTTCAAAGTCACTGGCCTGATTATTCAACGGTAAGATCCCTAATTATTTAAAATTCCGGTGCAGAAAAAATTAATATCAATGGTCGCCGATTCCATGCAACATCATCATGGAATGATTTATGGTCTTAAAAATTTCTTCAGTATATTCCAGAACAGCTTTTTCACTTCCCGGCAGGGTATATATCAACGATGTTCCGATAACCCCTGCAATACTCCTGCTCAATAAAGCATTTGGTTTCTCCATGCCATATTTAATCCGGATCATCTCCATGATCCCGGGGATCTCCTTATCCAGCAACGGGCGGATGGCTTCAGGTGTAATATCCCGGGGGCCGATCCCTGTTCCTCCTGTAGTGAATATAATATCAAATTTATCGGTTGCGGCTTTTTTCACGTGGCCGGATATCCTTTCCCGGTCATCAGGGATTATCTCCCCCTGTAAAAAAATCTCCCGGTTGTTTTTTCTGAAAAATTCATCACATAACATCCTGATCCGCGGCCCGCTTTTATCTTCGTATATACCGGCACTCGCCCTGTCGCTTACTGTAATGACCATGATCCTGAATATTTTCCGTAAATGCTGAAGCATATCCCCGGGCTTTAACCTGCCACCCCTGATCACCCTTAAATAGACCCCTTCCTCTGACATGAGACAATCACCGGTTTCATTGTCAATAACCTGCAATTTACCATCGCATTTTTTACCTGTCTGGGTGATCTCAAGGGTAACGCTTTCATTCTTAAATGTATCGAAAACCCGTACCTGATCCAGTGCCATTCCGCTTACGGTAAGATTTTCTGCAAAGTCCCCAAAACCGATTTCCCTGTTTTTTTCTTCCGCGAATGCTGCGATCCTTTCCGTTCCCAGCATACTTACCTGCCGGTGGCCTTTTCCATGGTGCAGATCCCCTGAAATTCCTGCATTGGTGAGTTCGATGAAATCAACCGGGATCTTCCTGGTCCCTTTTTCCTTCGAAATGTTGACCGAATCAATCCTGATTGTACTTTCCATCGCCCTTTATTTTTTCCAGCAGCCTGATCCGGCAGATTTCCATCGTATGATCCACCGCTTTACACATATCGTAAATGGTCAATAAGGAAACGCTTACAGCTGTCAATGCTTCCATTTCCACACCTGTAGGCCCATGGGTTTTTACCGATGAGGAAATTTGTATTCCCTCTTCCTGTAAGGTGGCATGAACCTCAACATGGGTTAACCTTAAGGGGTGACAAAGTGGGATTAACTGTGAAGTATTCTTTGCACCCTGTATCCCGGCGAATTCAGCGATACTCAGCACATCTCCTTTTTTCACCTGGTTATCACGAATCATCCGGATCGTCTCCCTTTCCAGGCGAATAAATCCTTCCGCCCTTGCCATGCGTGCAACTTCAGGTTTACCGCTGATATCAACCATGCTGGCTCTGCCAGTTTTATCCACATGACTCAATTTTTTTTTGTTCATCGGCATATCATTTTAATATCCCACATATTTAAACCGGTCGCACATGTACCAGCTCTCCTTTTTTTATGAAGGTTTTCCCCGGAGGGATTTCCAGGATACCATCTGCATTCACATAGGAGGTCAGATGTCCGGATCCGTGATAGGATAAGGTAAAGACACCCCTTTCGGTGAACCGGACCGGGATAAAGAACTGCAGTTCCGATTCCACATGCCTGTAATCCTCGCCCATGTACATGGGATATCTTTTCTCGAATATTGTATTTCCCATCAACTTCAGCAGGAACGGTTTGATCAGACATTCAAACTGAACAAAAGTTGATACCGGATTGCCAGGAATGCCGAATACGAAGGAATTATGATTGACTGCAAATAACAACGGTTTCCCAGGCCGGACCTTCATTTTATGCAGCCTGATGTCCATTCCGGTCTCCCGGAGAATATCCGGAACAAAATCATAATCACCTGCAGAAACCCCTCCGGAAATCAGCACAACAGAATGCTGATTCACCGCCCTGAGAATAACCTCCCTGATGCGTTCCGGATCATCGGTTACGTTGCCATAATCTTTCCCTTTAAGGCCCAGATCCATTACCTGTGCCATCAATTGGGGCCCGTTACTGTTTCGTATCTGGGATCTTTCTGGCGTCCGATCAGCGGGGACAAGCTCCGCCCCCGTGGTGATAATGCCAACTGAGGGTTGTTTATAAACGACCGGCTTTGTATGTCCGGCCATGGCCATAATCCCGATATGCTGTTTATTGATCCGCTGTCCCGGCAGTATCACCTTTTCATCTTTCCTGAAATCCTCTCCCTGCAGGCGGATATTACTGACTTTGCCTTTGACGTGGATCACAACGCGACCGTCATCATTGATTTCCATATCCTCCACCCGGATAACCATATCACTGCCATCCGGCACCGGGGCCCCTGTCATGATTTTAGCACATTGACCCTTCCTGATTTTTTTTTCAGGAAATTTACCGGCAGGAATTTCATCTATTATTTCAAGCGGCATATCCTGATCCCCGGCATGACACGCATATCCATCCATGGCTGACCTGCTGAATGGAGGCATATCTGCATCGGCAATAACAGTCCCTGCCAGGATCCGGCCAAGTGCCTCAGAAAGTTCAACATGCTCCGTTTCCATTAATGTGGCACTTGAAAAAACGATTGTCTGAGCTTCAATAAAAGTCTTCATAACCATTGTTGTTGGATTATCCGGATTCCGGATGACATGAAACCGATTTTACCATCCTTTTAGAAAGTTCCTGATCCCGGTTGACGGTAAGGCCAGGGCATCCTCCAACGCCTTTCCTTTCTTTATTTTTTACAGAATGGATGAGATCAAATGAATGGGCCGTTTTCCTGCCATTTTTTCGTGATCCAGGTATGATCAGGGGAAAGTGATATATATTTCCATTAACCATTAAGTGAAGAATAATTTGACACTGGCAATCAATAGGACAAAGGCTAATACGTACTGCAGCCGTATTGTCGAAAATCTGAAACTTCCGGTCCAGGCGCCCAGCAATCCTCCCGCAAATGCAAATGCTACCCAGATAAAAATCTGGGGATTGGGGGTAAATCCAATTTGATAAATGCCGTAAAGCCCTGCTGCTGAATTAAATAATATGAATAATGCGGAAGCAGCTGCGGCTTCTTTTACGTTGGCCCAGTGCAGAAGGATGATTAAAGGACTCAGGATAATGCCTCCGCCAATTCCAATCATCCCTGAAAAAAAACCAAGAAAAGCCCCAATGAACAGCGACAGGATCAGATGGTTATTCCTTGATTTTTCATATTCCTTCGGCCGGTATAAAATCCTTGCGACCGCAATCAACAAAAAGATCCCAAGGATAACTTTATACAGTTTTGGCTCGATTATGGTCTGGGCTCCAAAATAAGCCATCGGGACCGAAGTGATCAGAAACGGAAGGATAAGACGCCATTTCAGATAACCGCCCCGGTAAAATGCAATAAATGATGATCCTGCCACAAATAAATTCAAGGTCAGCGCGGATGAACGCATCAATAAAGGCTCCATTCCGAACAGGGCCATCAGGGCCAGATAACCGCTCGCCCCCCCGTGGCCGACAGAGCTGTATAAAAATGCCACCAGCACAAGCAAGATCAAAAATAAATAGTCCATTCAGATAATATTTTTTCATGATTTACATCCCGGCAAGGAATGCATGTATGGAGAAGAAGAGCCTGCAAAACCCATCTCTCCATCCATTTATCCCGGTCCAGGGATCCGTAGGCTTTTCTCACCCGGCTGAAGAATCACCGGGATCAACTCTGCCCTTAGATATCCATGTAAAGTTAGTAAAATAAACATTTTGGGCGAATGTCTTCAGGTAATAACCACAATGAATCGCAAAAAAAGGATTCCTTTCGGATGATTTTAACGATCCCAAATCCAACCGATCCTCGCCCAACCCACCATAAAGTATAAAATTTTAAATCAACCTCTGGAAAATGATACACTATTTTTTGAAGTGTCCGGATATGAGACAGGTTCTTCTATATTTATTATTATGCAACAGCCTGATATTCAGTTTCTTAAAAATCATGGCATGGGAATGGCAACTAAGAAATTAAATCCGAAACTAAAACAAAAATATACATCATGAAAACCACTGAAATCAAATTAACCGCACTGAGTTTAATATTCGTTATGGTATCCTTGTTGTCTATCTCTGGAATTTCAGCCGGAAACTCAGGCCTGATTGCATCCGGTTCAGCATATTTCGAAGAGTATTTCGACTATGAAGCTTTAAATGAATTGCTTGAAACACAGTTAAAGCCGGAATTAAATGTAAAGATATTCGATTCCAGTAACCAGCTGGTGGCAGCCGGGAATGATAATGAAGATAAGATACAGGGCATGATTCCCGTGGCGGATCTGCTCAGTGAAATTGATGGGACAAAATATTACCGCTTAAGTTATTAACAAATTCGCATGGCTGCAGAATTTAATCAGTAACATGATCTGGTAATTCGCTTGACCCTGCCCCGAACGCTATCGGGGCAGGGTTTTTATATACTGGGGAAAAACTCAAACTCATGCCATCACCCGGAGTGATGGCATGAGTTTGAGGTTCAAGTATCCTTGAAGGTGAAAAATATACGCAGTGAATGAATACTGGAATAAAACGTCGATTCTGAAATGAAATTTTTCATACTTTTTGGCCAGGATCTTTTAAACTGCTGCAATAACTCAGTCTGTTTTATGTTCCCGCTCGGACCCTGCCCGTATGAAATCCGATCAGCTTTTTCTCTTCTTTCTCCCATTTCACAATTTCATCCAGAAATTGTTCAGCATGAATGAAAATAAGGTTTTTTGTGATATCTCCGGGGGATAACAGGCCGATCTCCAGAATATTATCGGGAGCGCCATAGATATCCTCGATATATGGATAATGGATAAAAACGGAAATTTTTCCATTCGCAGTCTGGGAGTATGAAAGATATCCTCCCTTTTTGACCAGGACCATGGGCGGAAGAGATTGATTATGTTTTTTCTTTTCCACAAACAACCCGCTGTTCAGGTATCCGAAAGTAAGTCTGATGGTTTCAAGATTTCTGATCTCGCTGATTTCTATGATTTTCAGATTCAAATCGATATTTTTCTGAATGATCCTGAATGTTTTTTTAATCAGTGCTTTTAAATACTGATCCCAGGCTTGCCGGTAATCTTCGATTTCAGCATATATGGATTTTAAATCCTCAGAAAGGCTGATAAGCTGTTTAAAATGGTCGTTGGTCATAAGTATAAAAAATTTTTACTCCCGCATGTCAAAAAATAATAGGCTACAGGGGTACGTTTAAATATTATCAGGACCGGGGCCTTCTCTGAAGCCAGTCCGCCCGGGTCAAACATCTTTCCGCATGAATTTTCTCAAAAATGACTTAAGAGACGGCTCCGGCCTCCTGATTATGACGATTAATTATGCATTGATTTTATCAAGGACTTCCATTACTTCGCGGACATGCCCTTCCGAAGTTTTGAGCAAGGCCATTTCCTCATCATTCAGTTTCAGTTCTATCACTTTTTCAATCCCATTTTTACCGAGGATAACAGGTGCCCCCAGGTAACAGTTGTCTATCCCATATTCACCTTCAAGTTTCAGACATACCGGAAAGATCCTCCGCTGATCCCTGACAATAGCCTCCGCCATCTGAGCGGCAGCAGCTCCCGGTGCATACCAGGCCGAGGTTCCCATGAGTTTCACGAGTTCGCCTCCACCGGTTTTGGTCCGATCGACGATTTTATTCAAAGTAACCTCATCGATCATTTCCGTGACTGGGATCCCTGCCACCGTAGAATAACGGGGAAGGGGCACCATGGTGTCTCCATGACCGCCCATCAGCATGGCCTGTATATCCTTGGAGGAAATATTTAAAGCCTCGGCGAGAAACGCCCTGAATCTTGCCGTATCGAGAATCCCGGCCATTCCCAATACCCTCGTGCGAGGTTTCCCTGATACAAGATGCGCCTGGTAGGTCATAACATCCAGCTGATTGGATACAACAATAATGATGGCTTCCGGAGAAT
>JAGTVG010000299.1 GCA_018224645.1 Cyclobacteriaceae bacterium | reverse complement strand
TCCAGAACAGCTTCCAGGGGGACAAAAATTGAAAACATAGGCCCCATCAGGGGATCCTCCGATTCAAAAGGAAGGTCCGTTACATTCAATCCGGACATCCTGTACAACGAAAAACCTGATTCTATTGAAAAAAAATCGGTCGGATGAATTCCCAGTCCACGGATTGAAAAAGGACTGACGGGAATTGAAAAATATCCGTTCTCAGGGAAGAAAAATGAAAAAGACATGCCGATATCCTGTGATCTTACAGGGCTCAGCATAAAAGGCAATAACAGTGGAAAGGTTAGGAGGAACTTATTTATCCGCTTCATGTTTTAATTTTTGATCATAATAAAACAAAAAAAAACCTTAAGCCAAAGCCTAAGGTCCAGATAGGAAGAAATATAAGAATATCCTAGTCTCCCATTTCGGGTTTTATCTTCCTGATCAATAAGTAATAAAGGAGCAACCCGAAGCCACCGAATACCAGGGTCATCGCAAAATAGGCGACTTCTTCATCCATGATCCCGTTCATGTCAAAAATATTTCCCAGGATCAAACCAATTCCAACCCCGACGATGACAAGGCCCCATTTTAATGCATTATACCTCCCGTGGGTTTCAGAGGCTTTAAAGATACTTGAATCCATGCCCTTTTCAATCAGGGCCAGACGTTCCTTGTTTCTGGCTGTGACAGCTACATAAACAATTCCGAATACTGATCCGAACAGTGAAATAAATAAAATAATCGGAACTAAATTACCATCCATTTTTTTATTAATTTTAGTTTAACTTTCTGTTTCTGTTTTCTAAACCTTGGACGACAGGAAACGGGATCTGGTTACAAACGGCAAAATGTAACCGCAATGTTTATAATTTCGTCAAATGAATTGAATGAAGGAAGAGATTGAGGATATCATTATCGGCAAGATAAAATCAGGGGATTTAAGTGCCTGCAGGTATATTGTCGATAAATATAAGTCCTTTGTCTTTAATATTGCGCTGCGTATATTGAAAAACAGGGAGGATGCCGAAGAGGTTGCGCAGGATAGTTTTGTAAAGGCCTTTAAAGCCATTGATACATTCAAATATCAGAGTAAATTTTCGACCTGGTTATACAGGATCACATTCAACAATGCGATCAGCCGGACCAGGCAGAAGAAGTTCTTTCAGGAAGAGATCAATGAAGATATCACGGAATCAAAATATCTGACGGTTTGTGCGGATGGCCTGGAAAATTTAAACCGGCAGGACAGGAGGAATATTTTGAGGAGTGCCATTGAAAATCTCAACAAAGAGGAAAGTTTATTAATTTCGTTATATTATTATGAAGAGAATTCCATGGCAGAGGTTGCAGACATAACAGGGCTGGATGAAAATCTTGTCAAGGTTAAAATTCACCGGGCAAGGAAAAAATTACATAACACTTTATTTGAATTGTTGGGGGTTAAACAGGAAGATGTATTATGAAAGAGGAAAAATTAGATCGGATCATAAGAAAAATGGTGAATGACCATTTTATTCCGGAACCCTCCCGGGATTTTGTGGATAAGGTGATGGGTGAACTTGGGGTTAAGCCAGCACAATCCACTTTAAAGACAAAACCTTTAAAATCAAGGAGAGGATTGATCCTGATGGGTGTACTGTATCTTGCGATCCTGATCACCATCCTTGTGGTGCCGGGAGCCCTGGAATCATCTTCCTATAACCTGCCGGAATTTAAATTACCTTCCCTCAGTGAATACTTCAACATCAGCCAGAATCTTTCGAAGATGCTGATTTTACTCATCCTGGGCGGCTGGATACTGATTTTCTTCGATCGTTATATCCGTAAATTTTTCATGCGGTAAATTTCCCGCCTGGTTTTTCAGTTGTATTTCCAATCAGCAGGAAGGAAGATCACCTCTCTTACATTACATCTCCCTATACTTCTTGTATGTTAATCGTGCGGTTTATTAAATCTCCATTTTTGTATCATTTTTCACTTTGCATTTCTCACCTTTTAAGACTATTTTTATCCCCCCCAAAGGGATAGGGTAATCCACGCTGAAATCCTATTTTTTTAACTCATAAATTGGAATGTTATGAAAGTATATGATGATAAACATATAAAGAATGTGGTGCTTCTCGGAAGCTCCAAATCAGGAAAAACCACCCTTGCTGAAACCATGTTATTCGAAGCCGGATTGATCAACCGGAGAGGAACGGTTGAGGATAAGAATACAGTCTCGGATTATCATGAGATTGAGCATGACCGGGGTAATTCCGTTTATGCCACTTCATTGCATACGGAGTGGCGGGATTATAAAATTAACATGATCGATACACCAGGCCTGGATGACTTTATGGGAGAAATTGTTTCATCACTGCGTGTGGCCGATACATGCCTGATGGTGATCAATTCACAGTATGGCGTGGAGGTGAATACCGAGTTGATCTGGAATTATGTGGAAAAATATAAAAAACCTGTAATTTTTGCGCTAAATCAACTCGATCATGCAAAATCGAATTTTGAAGGAGCTGTAGAATCGGTGAAAAACAGGTTCGGGAATGCCCCGGTACTCATGCAGTACCCGGTAAATCAGGGAGATGGGTTTAACGGAATCATCGATCTCCTGAAAATGACCTATTATAAATTCCCGGCAGATGGGGGAAAACCGGAAAAATTACCCATTCCGGATGGGGAGAAGGACAGGGCGGAAGAGCTTCATAACGAGCTTGTTGAAAAAGCTGCGGAGAATGATGAGGCCCTGATGGAATTATATTTTGAAAAGGGCTCCCTCGATGAGGATGAACTTCGCCAGGGGCTTAAGATCGGTATGTTGAAACAGGAAGTTTTTCCAATATTCTGCATTTCAGCAAAAAAAAATATGGGAAGCGGCAGGCTGATGGGTTTTATCGATAATGTTGCACCTTCAGCCATAGAAATGAATGGTGAAACAACGATCGATGGTAAGGAAATAGCATGCGATCCCAAGCAGAAAACCTCCCTGTTCGTATTCAAGACAATTAATGAGCCTTTCCTTGGCAAGGTCACCTTTTTTAAAGTCTGTACGGGGGAACTGAAAGTGGGAACGGACCTCGTAAATCATAAAACAGGATCTTCAGAAAAGATCAACCAGCTTTTTATCATGGATGGCAAAAACCGGACGAATGTTGAAAAGTTATCAGCTGGGGATATCGGAGCCTCGGTAAAATTAAAGGAAACCTTTACGAATCACACCTTGAGTGCAAAGGATTTCAGGATCCAGTACATGCCGATAGAATTTCCTGAACCCAGAATCAGGACGGCCATAAGGGCAAAGGATAAGAATGATGATGAAAAACTTGCCGAAGCATTGAAGGAAATTGGACAGGAGGACCCGACCTCGGTTTTCGAGTTTTCACGTGAAGTGAAACAGATGATCCTGGCCGCCCAGGGCGAACTGCACCTGGCTGTGGTGGATTGGAAACTGAAAAAGATCTATGGGATAGAGGCGGAAATGTTTAAGCCCAGGATCCCGTACAGGGAGACCATCCAGAAAAGCTCCGATGGCAGTTACAGGCATAAAAAACAATCGGGTGGTGCGGGACAGTTCGGGGAAGTATTCCTCCGGGTTGATCCTTATTATGAAGGCGCTGCATTGCCTGCGGATCTGAACATCCGGGGAAAGGATGAGATCGACCTGGACTGGGGTGGTAAACTCGTTTTCCATAACTGTATTGTTGGCGGGGTGATCGATCAACGTTTTATCCCTTCAATCCTTAAGGGGGTGATGGAAAAAATGGAAGAAGGACCACTGACAGGTTCATATGTCCGTGATGTGAGGGTATTTGTTTATGACGGGAAAATGCATCCCGTTGATTCAAATGATATATCTTTTAAAATAGCCGGTGCTCAGGCGTTTAAACAGGCCTTTGTCCATGCAAGCCCGAAAATTCTCGAACCGGTTTACGATGTAGAGGTTATGGTGCCGGAAGATTTGATGGGAGAGGTTATGACGGACCTGCAGTCGAGAAGATCAATCATCATGGGGATGGATGCCGTCAACAATTATCAGGTGATCAAGGCAAGAACGCCACTGGCAGAGATGTATAAATACACGACCACGCTCCGTTCACTGACACAGGGCAGGGCCAGTTTCAAGGCCAGGTTTGCCGAATATTCTCCCGTACCGCCTGACTTGCAGCAGCGGCTGTACGAAGAACATCTGGCAACGGAACAGGAGGCATAGAACTGATTTATCGACAATCGCGTGGCTTTTGTGCCTGATGTTATTGGCCTGGCCGGGTGATTGAATATTGATATATAAAGTTTGAAATGCAGGGGTGCCGGTACAAGCGGATGCTTGTGCCAGAATGTCCAGTTTTCCACTTCTTCAATTTTCCCTGTCTCCGCGTCTCCACATCTCACTGCTTTGAGATCATTCTGAGGATATCATCCAGGTATTCCCTGGAATTCACCAGCCGGGGAACTTTATTCTGCCCGCCCAGCCTGTTCCTCCGTTTCATCCATGAATAAAAGGTGCCTTCCCTGACCGGATGGATGACAGGTTTCTGCAAAGCCAGGTTCTTATATCTTTTGGCATCATAATCCGAGTTCAGGTGACGCAGGGTCCTGTCCAGCACGTCGACAAAATGATCCAGGTCGTCCGGATCCTTCTTGAATTCGATGATCCATTCATGACCACCCTTGTTCCCTTCATTAAAATACATGGGGCCTGCTGTATAATCCCCGATTACAGCTCCTGTCTTCTCACATGCCCGGGTGATTCCCTGTTCGGCATTTTCAATGATCAGTTCTTCACCGAATGCATTGATGAAATGTTTTGTCCTGCCTGAAATTTTAAACCTGAACGGATATTTGCTGGTAAACCGGATTGTATCACCAATCTTGTATCTCCAGAGTCCTGCATTGGTGCTGATGATCATTGCGTAATTTTTACCGATCTCCACTTCATCCAGGCTGTAAGCCCTGGGGTTTTCGCTGTTAACCTCATTCAATGGGATAAATTCGTAATAAACGCCATAATCCAGCATAAGAAGTAATTCATCTGAATTTTTCAGATCCTGAATGCCGAAAAATCCTTCCGATGCATTATAGGTTTCCATATACCGCATGCCAGGGGATGGGATGAGCTGATTGAAAAGATTCCGGTACGGGGTAAAGGCAACGGCACCGTGAACAAACAATTCGAGATTTGGCCAGACCTCGAGGATGTTTCCGGCATTTTTCATTTCCAGGATCCGGTTGATCAATACTACAGTCCAGGTCGGTACGCCATAGATGCTGCTGACATTCTCAGCCGAGGTGACCTCTGCCATTTTTTCGATCTTGGCTTCCCAGTCACTCATCAGGGCGATATCCAGGGAAGGGGTTCTCTTTACCTGGGTCCAGAAGGGAAGATTTTTGATGATCACGGCCGATACGTCGCCATAGAATGATTTCGAGTTTTCATCGAACTGGTTTATC
>JAGTVG010000298.1 GCA_018224645.1 Cyclobacteriaceae bacterium | reverse complement strand
GGGCTGTCAGGGTAACTGAATTACCGGTTTTTTCCTTGATGACAATATCCCGTACCATTTCAAAAACTGGTGCATCCGGACGTTTACAGCCCTGGAATAAAAGGAGCATCGCTAACCCTGCGACATAAAGAATTCTGAAATTTTTAATCATATTGAACGATACGCAATAAGTCTGCCAGAAGTTATTGTCCCGGCATAAGGTTAAGTTTTTCCCAATGAGGGTTATCGGCGACAAGCATCACCTTATTGATGGGATCATAAAGCATATTGTCATAGATAATAGGGATCCTGATGATACCATCGGAAGACATCAGGCCAAATTTTTCTTTTCTTTGCACAAGTACATAGCTGTTCTGCAAATCTTCAAGATGATCGAATTTCGGATGGAAAGCCAGGATGCCATGTTTATCGATCAAACCTGATTTATTATCAAGGATGGAAATATAACTGCCGTTACTGATCCTATTAATCTGATCGTATTCAAAAGGGATCCTGACATCACCCTTTTTATCTATGATACCGTATTTTCCATCTTTTCGGGCAATGGCAAGTCCATTCATGAAGGGCAGGATCTCCTCATAATACGGCTGTACGACAATAGTTTCCTTTTTATCTATACAACCCCATTTTCCCAGGATCTTAATATTTGCCAGACCTTCATTATAAAGGCTGATTCCCATGTAACGGTTTGCAATTCTCAACCTTCCGAACAGGTCTACGAAACCATATTCCCCATCAATTTTAACCCCGATATATTCCTCGTTGCATCCCAGGATATCCTGGAATCTGGGATCATCTTTGAACAGGATATTGCCATAGGCATCTACCGCCCCCCATCCATTTCCGTTTCTGAACAGAAATACCGAATCCTCGATCAGGGCCATCACGGTGTCACAGGCTACAGGCAGTATCTGCAGAAATTTTTCGTTTAATAATCCCATATGATGCCTGTAGTCCTCTTCAACATAGCTGTTAAAGACAGGTCTCAGGTAATTTCCGGAGTTGTGACATACCTTGCCGTCCAAAGAAATAACAGAACTTCCATAAAAGGAGCTTATCAGGTATTTATTATCCTCCAGCAAAAACAGGTCTCCTTTTCTGGGAAGCGATTTCCAGTTTCCCCCGATGTCCACAACTCCTTTTTCCCCATGAAAACCAACCAGGAAAAGCTGATTGGAAACATCATAGATTGTGTCAAATATCAGTGGGATCACTTCCCTGCCTTCCAGGTCGACGACTCCCCAGAAGCCGTTTTTCATTACGGCATGGAAAGCATCATCAATCTTATGGATTTTGTCGTAGTTTTCATCGGACAAAGGAGTACCTGAAAGATCGGTAATTTTCCAGCTTTTTATGGGTCCCTTCTTCTGAAATAAGAACAGGTTGGTACCGCCGATTCTGATCGAATCATACAATGCAGGAATGATCAGCTGGCCTGAATAATTGATCACACCTTGTTTCCCGTTCAACGTGATGGAGGCCAGGGAATCATTGAGGATCTGGATATCTGAATCCCGGATTTTAAAAGCAACCTGTCCGTTCTCATGGATGATAAATGAATAATCGGACCTGTTTGTTTTGTACAATCCTTTATCCAGGGGCGCAATGAAATCATAATCAAAAGTTTGTTTCCGCACATTCTGATAGTCAAGGATCTGCCAGTTGGTCAGCGGCAGGGCATGAATGGTCTGTTCATCAGACGATTTAAACTCCTGAAACTTTGCCATGGAAACCAGCCGGCCATCTATATTCAATATACCCTTTTTCCCCTCCTGCACATATACCAGTAACTGATCGTCAAACGGGTAAATATTGTCGACCGGCTGATTAAGGAGGGATTTACCTTCTTCATTGACGAGAAAAAGCTGATCATTAAAATCCTTGAGTGCATAAATACTTCTGGAAACCGTATCGATACTTTTATATTTAAAGGGGACCAGATTGTTCCCCCTGGGATCCAGAATCCCAAAGAAAAACTGGTTATTCCTGTTGATGCCGGCGATCAGGCCTTGTATTCCGATCCGGAGGTGTGAATATGTAAAGTCAATGATGGTTTTTCCGGAAACAGTGACGAGACCATAAATTTCATTCAATTTATAGGAATCAGGTTTTGACGCGATCAGCAGATGTTTGTCATACGGAATGATCCTGATAAAATCTGCGGGGGTGATTTTAATGTTCCGTGTGCTGATCAGACCCCATAACTCTCCCGTTTTGTAGCCTATCACATCTTCCACGACGGCTGAACCTCCTTCACTCCATCCCAGATCATCATAAATCGGAGGTATGATTACCTTTCCTTTATTATCGGCAAGACCCTTGTGATTGCCATCTTCTATGATCGCATAATCATTCGCATACACCTGGATAAAAGAAATCCCCAATAAGATGAATCCCCAGAAAATTTTCATCATGCTTTTCCCTTCAAAAAAATTCTGATCCTCAAAAATAGTACATTTTGTAGATTATAATCTCAAGGCCCAAAGTTACAAAAAAATTATTTGGATTTTTTTATAATATGGGATGAAGATGGCTGCAAATTGAGCACGGGAGTGCAAAGAATATTTGAAAAAAGTTAACCAACTATGAGCAATTTTCGTTATCTTCCATTAAGGAAAATTTATAAATCTACTTATGGACAAGTTTAGGATATTTTATGTCTGTAACAGGCAACCGAGCGACAAAAATTTTCCGGGGACTTTTGAAATCGGTAACAGATACATCGGAAGAGCATTCAATGATCTGTTTGAAATTACACCAAAATGGGGAAGCGATATCCCCTCGAAGCTGATCCCAAGAAAGATATTCGATCAGTATTTCGAATTGGTAAAAACGTAAAGTTCATTCACTTACATATACCCTTTTTACCCTTTCGCTGACATTTGTTAAAATTTCATAGGGAATGGTATTGACTGCTTCAGCCAGTTTATGAAGCGGATGTTCAGGGCCAAAGATGATCACTTCATTCCCTTCCCTGGCATCAAGGCCTGTTACGTCGATCATGGTCATGTCCATGCAAACATTTCCAATTACTGGAGCTGGCTGACCGTTTATATACACAGTGGCCCTTCCATTGCCGAAAGCCCTTGAAAAGCCGTCGGCATAGCCAATGGCTACGGTCGCGATGGTGCTGTCACGGGTCAGGCGGCCAATTCTCCCATATCCGACCGAATCACCTTTCTTAAGATGAATGATCTGGCTTATGGTGGTTTTCAACCTGCCGATCGGCATGAGCTTATCCAGGATTTTTCCGGTATTGTCAAAGCCATACAATCCGATTCCAAGCCGGACCATATCGAAGTGGAAATGTGGAAAACGCAATATCGCAGCGGAATTGGCTATATGGACCATAAATGGGTTTATTAACACAGAACGGATCTGGTTTACAGCTGATTCAAACGTCCGGACCTGGGAGGTGGTAAAGGCATCATGCAGCGGTTCGTCGGCCGCTGCAAGATGGCTGAACACACTGGTCACCTCCAGGTATGGATTGGATACCAGGAGGGCAAGCATCTCATCAAGATCATCCATCTGAAATCCAAGCCGGTGCATCCCGGTATCAATTTTTATGTGAATTTTGACTGTTTTTTTATAGCGTTTCGAAAACCTGTCGATTGCCTTTAAAAGCCCGATGCTGTAAATTTCCGGTTCAAGCCGAAAATCGATGATGTTTTCAAATCCATCGGAGGCTGGATTCATGATCATGACCGGAAGGCTGATCCCATTCTTTCTCAGGGTAACCGCCTCATCGACATAGGCAACTCCAAGATAATCGATGCGGTGAAATTCAAGCAGATTAGCCACCTCGATACTGCCGCTTCCATAGGCAAGGGCTTTGACCATGACCATGATCTTTGTGTTTGGATCGAGGAATGAACGGTAAACATTTAAATTATGGCTTAAAGCATCCAGATTGATTTCCAACACAGTGCCATGAATTTTTTCCTGCAGTTTCCGGGCGGCAACTTCAAGCCCGAATTTCCGTGCCCCCTTGACCAGGATGATTTCGTTATTAAAATCATCGAAGGGAAACTTCTCCAGAAAGATTTCCGTATCCTTGTAATGGTAAAACCGGGGATGGTTTAAATAATTTTTAATTTTTTCGATTTCCGGGCCAATGGTGATGATCCTGTTTAACTGAAAATGACCCAGCATGGCAGAAGTTTTCTGATACAAATCTTCAGGTGACATGCCTGATTGAAGGATATCGGTAAGAATGATCGATTTGTGGTTGCGTTGATTCTGATTGTTCATGTAATTCAATGCAATTTCCAATCCGGCAAGATCATTGCTGTATGAATCATCAATGATATAACAATCATTAATGCCCTTTTTCATTTCTAACCGCATGCTAATTTTAGAAAGACCCAGTATGCCTTCCTGGACCTGATTTTCTTCCCATCCTGAATGCAGCAGATAAATAATGACGTGGATGATGTTTTCTATCGATGCATTATCGGGGTACTGGAAAAAAAACGAATATTCAAGGTCGTCCCGTTCCATCCGGATCTCTGTTCCCTTGTGTTCTGTTTTGGTCAAATTGATTTGCCATTTGCTGCCACGACCAGTATTCCAGGAAATCTTATGGACACCCGGCAGGTATTCGTCAATGGTTTCCTTAATGTAGGGTTCTGAATCATGGTAAATCAATATTTTGCTATGGGCAAAAAGTTTCAGCTTTTCAATCAGCTTTTCTTTTCTGGAGGCAAAGCCCTCATCATGGGCAGGGCCGATATTGGTGAGTATGCCTGTATGCGGATCTATGATCATCTGCAGGTTCTGCATCTCATTGGATTTAGATATCCCTGCTTCAAAAACACCCACCTGATGATAATCCTGGATCTGCCATATGGATAGGGGAACGCCAATCTGTGAGTTAAAACTTCTTGGGGTTTTGATGACATTATACCTCCAGGATAAAAGCTGGGAAAGCCATTCCTTTACCATGGTTTTACCATTGCTACCGGTAATCCCAATAACATGAAGATCGAATTTATTCCTGTGCCAGCGGGCAATGTCCTGTAAGGCATGAATTGAATTTTTTACCAGGAAAAAATTGGCTTCAGGATAGGAGGAAACATCGAATGCCGGATCTTCGATAACAAATTGCCGTACCTTTCCACGATAGAGGGAATCGATATAATGATGCCCGTCATGTACCAGTCCATGAATGGCAAAAAATAAACTGGCTGGATTCATGACAGTTTTTCTGGAATCTGTGGACAGAAATGTAATTTCAAGTTCTTTTGATAAGCTGAGATACCTGCCCCGGGTAATTTCGGGAAGTTCGGAACTTTTTAAAGTTATCACCGGTTCGATAGTTTAAGTTTGAGTTCGAACTGGTCAATATCATTTTTAAAACCCAGCCTCAGAAAAAAATTTAAAAGGTTATAGGATCGTTCATTTACGTTCAGGATATAAATGGGTTTATTACGGCAATCGGCATGCATACGTTTTAATAGAAAAGTTCCAATACCCATGCCTCTATGCTTTTTATGTACACCAATATTCCCTACCCTTCCCATTTTTTTATTGTAAATGATAGAGCCCACCAAATCATCCCCGTCATAAGCCTCCAGGATGGTTTCGGATTTCCGGTTTTTTCTTAACATGATGAAAGTATCCAGAAAACTCGTATCATAGTCGCTGAAACTCTCATAAACATCCCATTTTGGTTTTCGAGGTTCAATAACCCTGAATCCAGTACGGGGAGCATTTTTCAGATAACTGCTTTCCATGTCAAGTTTCAGGCAATGAAAGAATTTTGATTTATGGAAGCCCACTTTTTCATAGGATCGAATGGCTGGTTTATTGTTGGATATAACTTCAAGTACGCAATTTTCAACCTCTTTATGGATCAGAATTGGAATGATATGCTGATACATATGATAGGTCAGCTGATTTCCCCTGAAGGTTGGGATCACCCCTGTTCCTCCATTGTAGGCTGTTTTCTGATTCTGGTATTTCTCTATTGTCTGAAAAAGAAATCCGACAAGCTGATTGTCATAATAAGAACCGACTGAATATTTAAAACTGATATTCGTTTTATCAATGAGTTTTCTTTTGAAATCAGCCTCACTCAACCAGATCGGGACAAGGTAATCCTCAAAAGCGGCATTAAAGACTTTTCTCATTACCTTTATATCATCCTTCCGGAAAGACCTGAAATTGAATGTTTCCATGCGTAATCTTACCCTCTGCAAAAGCGCCACAAAAATAGAAATTGTATTGGAACTATTTGTTGATTAAGATCGTTAAAATGAAAGTATGTTACAAACCAATATGAATTTTTATAAGAGGAAAATAATTTTTATTGTTTTGATTCAGTTTTCAGTCATTCTTTCTCTTTTCGTCATTGACCAGAGTGTACCCCGGAATAATGTCAATTATAATACATCAGCAGGAGTGGCAGTAATTGACACCCTTAATTCAGGTAAGATTTCCAGTGAAAGGGTACTTGAAAAAGCGGAAGATAAAGAAGTAATCAGGGCAGAGGATCCCGGAACCCCTGGAACACTCAATGTCATTCTCTACCTGATCTATAAATTAACATTTAAAAATGTGAACTGATTGTTTTCCCCCGGCTATTGATTGAATTCTCGAAGGTCATCCAGGGTTATTTTCCCGTCATAAAATGCTTTTCCGAATATGACTGCATAAATGCCGAGATCATCCAGTTTTCTTATATCCCCGGTGGATCTGACCCCTCCGCTGGCAATAATGGAAGCATTTGGGAAGGTATCCACCAGTTTTTTATAAAGATCAAAATTCGGGCCCACCATGGTGCCGTCACGTGAAACATCGGTGACCTTTACATATTTAAGTCCAAGATCATAAAAATGCCTGATGTGATCAAAAAGATTTATATCGGTTTTTTTCTGCCATCCTTTAATGAGGACTTTGTTATCAACAGAATCTGCTGATAGGGATATTTTTTCCCTGCCATAGGAAAATATCCACTGGGTAAATAATTCCGGATCCCGGGCCGCCACGCTTGCTACTGAAATATAGCTTGCCCCGAATTCAAAAAGCTTAATGATGTCACCATCCGTCCTGATCCCGCCTGCAAATTCGATTTTCATATTTGTATGCCCGCAAAGGGTTTCCAGAACATGGAAAGCAACGGGAGTTTCCTTGATTGCGCCTTCCAGATCGACAAGATGGATTACATCCAGTCCCACTTCTTCAAACATCCGGGCGAAGTCCACCGGACTCTTTTCATATTCGGTTTCTTTTTCATAATCACCGCTGATAAGGCGTATTACCTTGCCTTTGATTACGCTGATGGAAGGGACCAATTTGATCATGTTCAAAAAATTATCGTCTTTCCTAAAGATACTGACAAATGAGAAATTTCAGTAATTTTAATATTAAAAATAAATTCCTGTTCAGGATTGATCGATCAGTTTAAAACCTTCACCATGGATGGTCTGAATGGAGACACTGGCATCCTTTTTCAGGTATTTTCGCAGTTTGGTTATATAGACATCCATACTGCGTGCATTAAAGTAACTATCATCATGCCAGATCATTTTTAATGCAGCGCTCCTGTCCAGGATCTCATTTTTATTCTGGCAGAGTAATTTCAACAGTTGAGATTCCTTGTTGGTGAGTTTGATCTTTTCATTCCGGATGGAAAGCAACTGTTTATCAGAATCCAGGGAACTGTTTCCAAAAAGAAAAATGTTTTTCTGATGATCCCTGTCCTTGAATGACCTTCGCAGGACCGCATTGATCCGCAGCAATAATTCTTCCATGCTGAATGGTTTTGTGATGTAATCGTCCGCACCGAGCTTAAATCCTTCAATCGCATCTTCCTTCATCGATTTGGCGGTAAGAAAAATGATCGGTATCTCCTTATTCAGGTTCCTGATTTCCCTGGCAAGGGCAAAACCATCCATTCTCGGCATCATGATATCAAGCAGGCAGATATCAAAATCATGGTTTTTAAATTTTTCGAGTCCAGCTTCGCCGTCAGTACACAACGTGGGGTTGTATTTTTTTAGCCTTAAATAATCACTGAGGATCTGACCAAGGTTAGGATCATCCTCGACTACCAAAACATTAATTCTGTCCATGGGGAGCTAAGGGTAAAATGATTTCAAAGGTACTGCCGAGACCGGGGGTACTTTGTACTTTAACCTGACCACCGAGTGCGGTCAGCATCGTTTTTACATACGCAAGACCAAGGCCGAATCCTTTTACGTCGTGAAGGTTGCCGGTGGGAACCCTGTAAAATTTTTCAAAAATTTTATTCAGTTCATCTTTGGACATTCCGATTCCCCTGTCCCTGATCCGGATCAAAATTCCCTGATGATGATCTTCCGTTTCGACATTGATCAATGGGTCCTCGCTGGAATATTTATTGGCATTGTCAAGCAGATTATAAATGATATTGGTCAGGTGAATTTCATCCGAAACAATCTGGTAATTATCCGCAATAAGTCTTTTTTCGATTCTTCCCCCTCTTTTTTCCACCTGAAGATTGATATGGCTGATGGCTTTTTCAATAACAGCATGGATATTGATATCCACCATTTTCAATTTATATTCCTTTTTATCGATGGTTGCCATCTGCAATACCTTATCGACTTGTCTTCTCAACCGGTTGTTCTCATCCTGAATGATCCGGATATAGTTATTCATAAAATCCCTGTTCTTCTTTATCTCGTTATCCTGCAAAGCTTCACAGGCCAATGAAACCGTGGAGATCGGGGTCTTGAATTCATGGGTCATGTTGTTGATAAAGTCATTCTTGATTTCGGATAATTTTTTCTGTTTCAGAATGGCCTGGATCGCATAGGCAAAAAGAAATATGATCAGCAGGACGAGAAAAATGGAGGATGTCATGATCAACCAGATCTGTTTGATCAGGAATGAAGTCTGTTTCGGGAAAAATACAGTTAATAAATGATCTTTTCCGGCAATATCATTGGGAAACAATTTGATCGAAAAATCCGAAGACAGGACATCGGGTTTATCTTCCGGAACATAATTGGCGAAAAGACTGCGGTTGTTCTGTTTATCGACGACAGCATATTCATAATCCAGGGTAATCCCCATCGCTTTAAGTTCTTGGCTTAAAAGATTTTCAAGCTGTTGCTGGTTGATCCTGTTTTCTATCCGGGGCGGATTTCCCATAAGTTCATCCAGGACAATTGTAACCATTCTGGATTTCTGTGCTATTTTCTGAATACTTTTTTGAACTTCCTGGTCAAAGTTACGTTCCTGTTCAAAAATCGGGTTCCTTCTATTTGTCAGGGGGCTTGCTGGATCAAAAAACTCAGGTGAGAAATAATTCTGAAACTGATACCTGATTTTTATCTGCTGGTCTCCCAGGATGACTGAATCTTCCACCACGATATCCGTCATCCATCCCTGGTTATCCCCGGGATTTTCAAACTGCATACTCCGGGCACTTTTTTCCAGGGTATTAAGTCTCGTGATCCAGTTCGAATCCTGGTAGTATATCCGGTTGGATGTGACCTGGTTATTGAACTGCTGATATGCCGTATGGTATACTTCGTTTTTTTCAAGCCTGGTTACCACCCTGCCAAGTGCCTCATGTACGTTCTGACGGAATTGAACATCATTGATCCGGATTGCATTCTCTATCCAGTAAACCTGGTAACTGATCAGGCTTAACATGGCGAATGTCATCAGAATGACTATGGTCTTTATCGTCTTTTTTGTCATGCTACAAATCTAACGTTATCAGAGGCTTATAGATCCATATTTAACAAATTTTAACATTCTTCCGGTTTGCCAGGGTAGCCTGCAAAAATTCCTTGTTCCTGTCATTACCCTCAAATCCTTCTCCTGCATCAGCGTCTCGCTAAGGGGACACTGACGATTGATTACGGCCGAATTTCTATATACATGATCCGTAGTGTCGCTTATAGGAGGGTCTGAGGGAGGAAGTCGTTGATTCTTGTCAATTCTTCCAATTATAATATTTTTTGTGAATCCATCTGATGACATTTTTGATCGGCCTCAAATTGGAAGTGACGACATATGTTCTGGGAATGGTCAGGAATCCAGAGCAATATATAAAGTGAGGAAGCTTAAAATTTTGTTATTTTTTCGGGTTATTTAAACATTATATATCTTTGGGCCTAAAGTTTTCAAATGATTCTAAAAGACAATCAATACAGTATACAGGAGATCCGGCTCACCGAGTTAAGCAGGGAATTCGGTACGCCGCTCTATGTTTATGATGCAGAAAAAATCAGGTTTCAGGTCGAGGAAATGCAGAAAGCATTTTCTGCCGCCAATATGCGGATCAAGTATGCTGTTAAAGCATTGTCGAATCTTTCCATTCTCAAGTTGATGAAAAAGCTGGGGGTAGGCCTGGATGTCGTATCGATCCAGGAAGCACATCTCGGGCTGAATGCAGGTTTCAGGCCTGATGAAATTCTGTTTACACCAAATTCTGTTTCATTTGACGAAATTCAGGAAGGTATCAAACTCGGCTTAAGTATCAACATCGATAACATTTCCATTCTTGAGCAATTCGGGCATCATTATCACAAGGAAGTTCCGGTCTGCCTGCGGATCAATCCTCATATCATGGCCGGAGGGCATTCCAATATCTCCACCGGTCATATCGACTCAAAATTCGGCATTTCCATCCTTCAGCTGCGTCATGTTCACAGGGTGATCAAAACAAACAACATCCGGGTGGTCGGGCTGCATATGCATACCGGTTCCGACATACTGGATGCTGATGTTTTTATCCAGGCTGCCGGAATAATATTTGATGTTGCCAGGGAATTTCATGGCCTTGAATTCATTGATTTCGGCAGTGGATTTAAAGTGGCATACAGGGAGGGGGATATAACCACCGACATCGTAGCACTAGGCAAAAAGTTGAGCAAATCGTTCAACAATTTCTGTGCAGAGTATGGAAAAGACCTGGAGATATGGTTTGAACCGGGAAAATTCCTGGTCAGTGAGGCTGGATATTTACTGGTCAGGGCCAATGTGATCAAAACCACTCCTGCTACTGTATTTGTTGGTGTCGATTCGGGCATGAATCATTTGCTGAGACCGATGATGTATGGTGCCTACCATGATATAATCAACCTTTCAAATCCTGATGGAACGTACAGGGTATATTCGGTGGTGGGTAATATATGTGAAACAGATACGCTCGGGGCTGACCGGAAGTTAAATGAAGTCAGGGAAGGCGATATACTGGCCATCAAAAATGCAGGGGCTTATGGATTTGCCATGTCTTCCAATTATAATTCAAGGTTAAAGCCTGCTGAAGTTCTGATTCACGATGGGAAAGCGAAATTGATCAGGAGAAGGGAAAACCTTGAAGATTTAATAAAGACACTTGTCGAAACGGATCTGGATTAAATTGAAAAAAGTATATATCGGATCTGAAAACCCGGTAAAGATAGCCTGCACCGAAATGGCATTCCGTTGCGTGTTTCCGGATACAGAATTCAGTTTTATGGGGAAAATCTCTGATTCCAGGGTAAATGATCAACCCATGTCTGATCAGGAAACGTATAAGGGCGCCCGGAACCGGGTGGAGAACCTGAAAGATCTTTTCCCTGATGGTGATTTCTGGGTAGGCATCGAAGGAGGTGTTGAAATGATCAATGATTCGATGCATGCCTTTGCCTGGATGGTTGTTGACGGGAAAAATAATTCAGGTGAAGCCAGAACCGCCACTTTTCCGCTTCCCGAAAGGATAAAAGAACTTGTCAGCCGTGGTATGGAGTTAGGTCATGCCGATGATCTCGTATTTAAAAGATCCAATTCAAAACAGAAGGATGGGGCAGTTGGGATACTTACGGGGGGGATCATTGACCGCAAACATTATTATATCCATGCCATGATCCTTGCGCTGATCCCGTTTATTAATACTACCCTGTATTGATATTTAATCATGTTCAGCTGTTTCCAGCGATTCCTTGCAAAAAACAAAGACGAAGTGAAATCCTTTTGAGCATAACTCCTTGAAACTCCAGTCATTTAAACTCGATAGGGTTTTTCCTGGTTTTTAAAAATCATCCGCCGTAATCAATCAAACCTGGCATTAAAAACGGGCAATAACCGTAATCCTTTCCTGTTTTCCCTGACATAATTCAGCAGGCCGATCTGAATGCCGCTGATCTCAAAGGCATAGTTGACAATGCCAATGGCCAGTCCCTGCTGGAATCCCTTGATATGGTTGAATGCACTTAGCGCAATTCCTTTCATGGCACCATTCTCCCCGGTAATTCTGAAATAGGCCGGAGCGACTGAAAATCCGGTGACTTCCTCGCCCCCCACCACAAGTGCAGCACTCATTCCCCTGATTTCAGAACTTCCCACCGCCAGGGCTGAAAGGTTGATGCCGTTGACCGATTCGCCGGCGCCTACCACAAGGCCTCCGATATTGATCCCGGAAACAGTTTCCCCGGCCCCTACCACAAGACCTGATACCGATATTCCCCTGATGGATTCACCGCTGCCTACCACCAGAACACTCAGATTGACACCTGTGATGTTTCCGCCGGATCCAACGGCAAGGCCGCCAAAATTCAACCCGGTGATATTCCCTCCAGCGCCAACGGCAATTCCCCCAACATTGATCCCCGTAAGATGATTTCCGGATCCGACAGCAAGAACTCCAAGATTGAAACCCCGGATATTACCTCCTGCTCCAACAGCCAGTCCGCCGACATTAAATCCCGCCACATTCCGGCCCCCGCCGACCGCCAGCCCGCCAATGTTCACACCAGCCAGATCATTCCCGGCCCCCACGGCAAAAATACCGGCAGATACACCATACCGGTTTTTAGTTCCGACTGCAACAGGCACTCCAATTCCCAATCCCTTGAAAGTGCCGGTATGATCTTCGAAATTTTTATCATACCAGACTGTTAAATTCAATCCGTTGATCTCTTCAATATTTCTGTCTATAAAGTTAAACCGGAGTCCATTAAACCTGGTGGAGTTTCCGATTCCGATACCCCAGTTCGGGGAGGGTATATTCACTCCCTGACCCAAGGATAACGATGAAAGGAGACAAAATAAAACAATGGCGAATGATTGAAAAATTCTAAACATACGTTGGCCTTTTAATCTTCAGACTATATTCTTGCCAATTTGGTTGCATGAGAAATGCAATATTTCAAGGCCCTGTTATAATTACTGCAGGTTAATGTAAATTTGTGGCGAAATGGAAGTGAGGATTATCTAATGGAATACCTGGAAACCGTTCCTTTTTTAACCCGGAATGTTGAAATACCCATGATCGATGTTCGATCACCCGCTGAATTTGCCCTGGGTCATATTCCACGGGCATTCAATATACCCATATTTTCGGATGAGGAACGGTCAAGTGTGGGAACTATCTATAAACAATCGGGCCGTGAAGATGCAATTGAAAAAGGACTGGAGTTTGTTGGGCCGAAATTAAAGGATCTTGCCTTACAGGCGAAAAAACTGGCATATCAGCAGGAGTTAAAAGTCTATTGCTGGCGGGGAGGCATGCGAAGTGAAAAAATGTCATGGCTCTTTGAACTGGTTGGAATCCGGTGTTTTGTACTGAAAGGGGGTATTAAAGCATACCGTCAACAGCTCTTAAAGGATTTTGAGCAGATAAAAAAGCTGATCATTCTTCAGGGATCGACCGGTACCGGTAAGACTGAAATATTACGCAGGATGCAGGAAATGGGTGAACAGGTGATCGATCTGGAAAGAGCGGCAAATCACAGGGGATCGGCTTTCGGGGATATCGGTTTCGGGGAACAGCCAACTTCGCAGCAGTTCCAGAATGATCTGCATGAAGCCCTGGTCCGGATGGATCCGGATAAAAGGATCTGGGTGGAAAGTGAAAGCCTGACCATCGGGAAAGTTTACCTTCCAGAAACTTTATGGGAAAAAATGAACCGGTCCATCCTGATGGAGCTGGAGATCCCCAGGAAAAAACGGATAGAAAGGCTTGTCACTGAATACGGAAATTTTGACAGAAATATCCTGATCGATAAAACTCTTAAAATACAGAAACGGTTTGGCGGGAACAATGTGAAAAGGGTGGTTGGTCTGATTGAAGCAGGGGAACTGACTCTCGCTGCAGATCTGCTGTTAAAGTATTACGACAAGTCTTACAGATTCAGCCAGGAAAAATACAAAGGTATCACTCCCATCATCATCAACAGTAATTGGGGTGATGCGGCTGAAAATGCAGGATTGATCATCATGAAAGCAAATGAATTCTCATTATAGTATGGAAGAAATAAAATTAACCAGATATTCCCACGGTGCCGGTTGCGGATGCAAGATATCACCAAAACTGCTGGATGATATCCTGAAAAAATCCGATCCGGACATACATTATCCCTCCCTCCTGGTTGGCAATGATACACGGGACGATGCAGCCGTATTCGCCATCGATGAAAAGAGGGCTATTATTTCCACCACGGATTTTTTCATGCCGATCGTGGATGATCCCTTCGATTTTGGTGTCATCGCGTCCGTCAACGCGATCAGTGACATTTATGCGATGGGCGGGAAACCATTGATGGCCATTTCTATTCTCGGGTGGCCGGTGGATAAAATCGGACCTGAAATTGCCCAGCAGGTGCTGGAAGGAGCCAGGGATGCCTGCCGGCGCGCGGGGATCCCTCTGGCCGGCGGGCATAGCATTGATACGCCGGAACCGATATTCGGGTTGGCTGTTACCGGAACGATTGATATAGAAAAGATAAAATCCAACAGTAAAGCCATCCCGGGATGTGAATTATATCTCACCAAACCGCTGGGCACCGGCATATTGACCACTGCCCAGAAAAAAGGCTTGATCAGGCAGGAGGATCTGAAAAAGGCAATCGACCTGATGGTGACCCTGAACGATATCGGCTGTGAATTAAGTGAACTGGGGAGTGTCAGGGCCATGACGGATGTTACAGGATTCGGATTGCTCGGTCATCTGGCAGAAATGTGTGAGGGAAGCGGAGTATCGGCCGAAATATTTTTTGACCAGGTCCCCCTGATTCCCGGGCTTGGGCACTATACAGGGCAGAATATTGCTCCAGGAGGAACGGAAAGGAATTACAGGAGTTACGGACATAGGATCAGCCAGTTGACCGATGAGCATAAGATCATTCTTTGCGATCCACAGACCAGTGGCGGGCTGCTTGTGGCCGTAGATCCGGCAGGACAGGATGAATTTAGGGCGTTGATGGAATTCAGGGGTCTGACTTTGCAATCGTTCGGGAAAATCATTAAGAGTGAGGAGCATTTAATCCGCGTAATTCCCGCCTGTTGACCTTTTACTTTCTGTTTTTTTTAAGATCACTGGAAACAGCCCGATTTTTTTCGTATTTTCTGGTCTGAACCATTAATCCGAAACAGATCTATGAAAAGTACAGAAAAATCCAACTCGAGAAGAAGATTCCTCAAGGGGGCGTTTATACAGGGTGCGGCATTATCCTCAATTCCCCTTGCCACCTATGGAAAGGTCGGAAATGATATTGCCAGGAATGGTCGGGAGGATAAAATTCCCAGACTTCCGTTGAAGATCATGTTACGGTCAGGACTTTCTGACCGGCATATGCAGAAATTAAGGTCCATTTCTTCTGAAATAACCTTAATTACCTCAGAAAATGAAGAAGGGATCGGATCGGCAGATGTCTGGTTTGGAGGCATATCCGAAGAACAGTTCAAAAGGGCAGCAAATCTACGGTGGATCCAGAGCCCTTCTGCCGGTGTTGAATACTATTTTTACCCATCCTTTGTGGACAGCCAGGTACTGCTCACCAATGCGAAGGGTTGTTATGGTCCGGCAATCGGAGAACATACCATTGGATTGTTGTTTTCACTGACCCGTCAGATGGCTGCCCAGGCCAGGAATATGCAGGAGGGGAAATGGCAACGTCCGGAGAATATGGTGGAAATGAAAGGGATGACCATAGGAATTGTTGGTCTGGGAGGCATTGGCAGCCAGGTAGCCCGCCGGGCCAGGGCGATGGACATGAAGGTGATCGCCGTTGATATTGTACCCAAATATAAGGAACAGGTGGGGGATATTTGTGATGATGTACGGCTGGTGCAGGATAGTGGGCTGGAATGGTTATTATCGGAAGCGGATGTGGTGGTGAGTGCAGCCCCGCATACACCGGTCAGTGAAAGAATGTTGGATGTGGAGGAATTTGGTAAAATGAAAAAAGGTGCCTTTTTCATCAATGTTTCCCGTGGGAAACTGGTACATACACCTGCCTTGCTTGCTGCTTTGAAATCCGGGCATCTGGCTGGTGCCGGTCTGGATGTGACGGATCCGGAACCGTTACCGCCCGATCATGAATTGTGGAAGCAGCCCAATGTGATCATAACTTCCCATATTGCGGCTCAATCACAGTATTCCTTTGGACGGATGCAGGATGTTTTTGTGGAAAATGTACGCAGATTTGTCCATGGCTATCCGTTGCTGAACCAGGTGGATAAGGAGCTGGGATTCTGATATATAAGGTGATAAGGTGAAACGGTGATAAGGCGATAAGGCGAAAAATGTGATATTTTGATTTGGTGATGTTTGGCCCCAATGCATCGGGGTGTGGATTTTCAACAAGATTGCTTTCGTTTTATTAATCCTGCTATTGATAAACATCAGGATATTTATAATTATAACCTGAATTTTTCCTGATGAATTGGATATTAAATTGACCAATTTAAACGATTACTATTCTTCCGTGATCCAGCCACAATCCCTTATACCGGTACCGACGGCGCCTGTAAGTTCATCACCCATATCGGTCCTTGCCTGGCTGGCAAGCTCTTCAAGTTCAGATACAATTTCAGGATATTGTTCCTTTACATCATATTCCTCGCCAGGATCCCTGCGTAGATCGTAGAGTGCCAGCTCCGTTTCGATCTGGTTGTATTCACCGGGCCATCCGTCATTTCCGGGTGCAATGCCTTCATAAGAACGTGAAGGATGCGGAAATACAAGCTTCCAGTGATCCTTTCTCACCGCTTCCAGGCTGTTTTTCTGGTAATAATAATAAAGATGATCCCTGGGATTGGCATTTTCTTCACCCTTAAGCAAGGAAAGGATCGAGATCCCATCGATCTTATGATCAGGCAATGATGCCCCGGTGATCTCAGCCAGCGTGGGCATGATATCGAGTGTTGCCGCCATTTTATTGCATATTTTACCTTCGGGAATATGACCAGCCCATTTGATGATGCATGGGATGCGCTGCCCTCCTTCGAAACTTGTCCCTTTCCCTTCCCTCAATCCTCCTGTTGATCCGGCATGATTCCCAAAATTCAGCCAGGGACCATTGTCCGTGGTAAAAATGACAAGTGTATTGTCGTCGATTCCATTTTCTTCAAGGACTTTAATGATCGCGCCGACGGACCAGTCAATTTCCATCATCACGTCTCCATACATCCCCTGTTCACTTTTTCCCTTGAATTTTCCGGATACGCCGAGGGGTACGTGGGGCATGGAATGCGGAACGTAGAGAAAAAACGGCCCATCCTTATGCCGCCTGATAAAATCAACCGCTTTTTCGGTATAAAGCGTGCTCAATATTCCCTGATCTTCAATGGTGGTTAATTCCCTGGATTTATTGTTTCCCACGATCAATGGGAGGGGTGGATACCTTGTCTTCCATGGTCTCGAAGAATCTTCAGTGACGGGAGTCCCATCAAAATCGACCGGCCACATATCATTGCTGTAGGGAATACCAACATATTCATCAAAACCATGCTGCAAAGGAAGGAATTTTTCATGATGTCCCAGGTGCCATTTACCGAAAATGCCTGTGGCATAACCTTTTGTTTTAAGCATTTCCGCGATGGTGACCTCATCCTTATGGATACCATGTTCAGCCGTCGGCATCAGAGCCCCGTGGATTCCTATCCGGTTTGGATAACATCCGGTGAGCAGGGCAGCTCTTGAAGCAGAGCAAACTGCCTGTGCTGAATAAAAATGGGTAAAAAGCATACCGTCGTGGGCCATTTTATCCAGGTTCGGGGTTGTAAATCCGGTCGCACCGAAAGTTCCGATATCACCATATCCCTGGTCATCCGTATAAATGATAACAATATTTGGAAGCTGTTCCTTTTCTTCTGTTTCGCACCCGTCGATCAGCAGAAAAAATAAAATTAACGGCACGATTGCCGTAATTTTTTTGATAAAAAATGTGTTCATAAGTATAAATAAATATCAGGAATCAAGTGAGGTTGAGCTGGTATCCTTATCGGGATCCAGCCATCCGGAACCGGCATAATCTTCCTCGAACCGTTTGATGCCCACCTTTTTGATCATATCGTCCCCCACCTTTTTAAGCGGAGTATATCGCGGATGATGGGATTCCTTGTAGGGGTCATTCCTTTTTGCATTGTAGCAGCATATCAGGGACCACCTGGGATTTTTGGATCGGTTCTGATCAGACCGGTGCAGAAGATTGGAATGAAAAAACAATGCATCTCCCGGTTCCATTTCACAATAGATCAGATCAAGCCTTTTTAATGCTTCATTTACCCTTTCCATATCGGCACCGGCCTGTTCACCTGTGAGGATATGATTTACCCTGCCCATCCTATGTGAACCCCTGATCACCTGGAGGCATCCATTTTCCTTAGTGGCACGGTCTACGGATATAAACACGCTCACCAGGTCCGGGAATAATACCCCGTTCTGATACCAGTATCCGTAATCCTGATGCCAGGTCCAGGCTCCGCCAATTTCGGGATCCTTCAGGATCATCTTCGAATGATAATGATATACTTCATCTTCGAGGAGGGTTTCGACCCTATCCACCACACGGTGACACCGGGCAAACATTCCATAAATATTATCTCCGGGATGATTCCATAAGGAGAGGC
>JAGTVG010000297.1 GCA_018224645.1 Cyclobacteriaceae bacterium | reverse complement strand
GTAGGCGCTAAGGTCTCCTTGGTGCCGGAAAAAACACTACCTGCCTGGATATTAAACTTCTTTACATCCCGAACCAGATACACCCGTGCACGGGATTCACCCCCCGTCCCCGCGACTGCCGACGATTCCGCCATAGTCGGGAGGTCGTGTATCTTCGAGATCCCGACCTTTTGGGGGCTTCGGGATCCGCGTCTTCGAGACACGAAATCACGACATTCACCCATATCTCCATATCACCTCATCACCACATAATTACCTTGCCCTTTGCTCCAGCATATTCCGGTCAAGGGTGATCAGGTGCCCAATGGGTTTTCCTTCACGGTAGGTGATGACACGCAGCGTAACAGGTCCATCCGGAACTTCGACTGCCTGTACATATCTGGCTGAATGGTCATCAGGCATGGTACCGTTCAGCGTATAATGAATGTCCAGGCCGGGTATCTCGGACCTGAGATCAAGCATCAGTTTACCATCCTTCCGGAAGGTACTTACAATGGCATCATAGATTGCCCTGGAATATGCAGTACCGGCTATATCTGACCTGCCGAATTGGTTTTCCACCCGCGGAATGAACATTTCCCAGTTTTTGGCTTCTGCAGGAGTCCAGAATACTTCTGAGAGTGCCCAGGCACGGGGATAGGTCATATATTCGAGGGACCGGTAGGTTGGCAGCTGTTCAGTCCACAGGTTTCCCTGTCCGCCCAGGATGTATCTTGGGTCCACCCCTTCAGGCAGGGGATCAAAGCCATAACATTTCTCCATGCGCAGGGTGGCATAAATAGGAGGGTCTATGGTTGGATCCCCCTGGGTATAATCAAGATAGGTAAAGGCCGTCGGGGTCATCACCACATCGTGCCCCAGATGAGCGGCCTCGATTCCCTGTTCCATGCCACGCCAGCTCATCACGCTGGCACCGGGAGAAATACCCCCTTCCAGGATCTCGTCCCAGCCAATGAGTTTTTTACCTTTATCGCTCAGGATCTTTTCCACCCTTTCCATAAAATAGCCCTGAAGTTTTTCAACGTCAGTCACTTTCAATTTTTTCATCAGTGCCTGACAATCTTTATCCTTTTCCCAGAAACCCTTGTAACATTCATCACCACCCGCATGGATGTATTCTCCTGGAAAGAGCTCAGCCACCTCCGTAAAGACCTTGTCAAGGAATTCATAAACCTTCTCATCCGAAGGATTGAGCGTATTATCAACGAACATGGTAAATGTGCCGTCACCATGCCATTCGGCAAAATTTGATCCGGGATTTACCCGTGTATCGGGATCCTTCGTGCAGGATAATTCCGGATAGGCAGCAAGGGCAGCCATGCTGTGACCCGGAACATCTATTTCAGGAACGATGGTCACAAATCGTTCGCTGGCGTACTTAACGATTTCACGGATATCCTCATGCGTGTAAAATCCCCCATAGGTAGCCGGTTCACCAGGTTTCGGCGCCTCCCGTTGATTGAAATATCCCATACGGGGTACACGCCAGGCACCCACCTCTGTAAGCCTGGGCAACGATTTTATCTCGATCCGCCAGCCGTTATCATCTGTCAGGTGCCAGTGGAACGTATTATATTTGAATTTTACCATTTCGTCGATATATTTTTTTACCTCTTCCTTGGTAAAAAAATGCCTGCTTACATCAAGCATGAGTCCGCGCCAGCCAAAGCGAGGGTAGTCAGTGATTTTTACCGCGGGAACAATCCAGGTATGATCAACGGCCACCCTGCTTTCAATCTTTTCCGGTAAAAGCTGTAAAAGGGTCTGAATCCCGTAAAACAAACCGGCAGCCTCATTGGCTTTAATCACAATTCCTTTGGATGAACTTTCAAGTACATATCCTTCCATTCCGATCCCTGGCTCCGGGAGGCTCTCCAGGTTCAGCTGAATAGCCCCGGTGGAACCCTGCTGAACGACAGGTTGAAATCCAGTGGGGATCATTATCCTTGAAGCCAGCATTTCTGCGACATTTCTGGCTTCTGGTCTGTTGTAGCCGATCGTCGTTTGGCCTGTCAAAACATAATATCCGTTTAACTGTTGTAAGGAAACAGGCTGGGGGATGACATGTATGGTTGCATTTTGCCCACTGGCCATGGAAATGGTCATCATCAAGAGTAAAAAGATCAGATTTTTCATTTCAGACGAAAATTAAATAGTTATTAACAGCTCCAGTTTTTATCGTGTAAAATTAGCTCAGGTTCACATTAAGTTTTAAAAGTGTTATAAAGTTAATCAGATAATTGAAAAAATCACTGATTACTAAATTTCTCCTGTTAAGGGGCTAAATTCAGATCATTCTGATCCGGAGGGTAAATATTCAAATGCGCCAGGGTCAGGGGCTTTTCCCCGGGAACCAGGTTTGCATCAAAATCCTTCAGATAATCCGGGTCTTTTCCTGCATTGACTGCCCGGCTTTTTTTTCTGAGATGAACATCCCGCTTATCCATGTTGATAAATGGAGGATCTCCTGTGATTTTATCTGTGCCAGGATTAAAGCCTGGATCAATATGCCAACCCGGATAATACAGATTATCCGCCAGTAGGCGCTAAGGTCTCCTTGGTGCCGGAAAAAACATTACCTGCCTGGATATTAAACTTCTTCACATCCCGAACCAGATATACCCGTACACGGGATTCACCTCCCCCCGTCTGCCGACGATTCTCGAGATCCCGTCTTGCCGCGGG
>JAGTVG010000296.1 GCA_018224645.1 Cyclobacteriaceae bacterium | reverse complement strand
CATTTGAGAACAGATTTTATGATCATTTTAATCGAATTTTTTTTCCGGGATAATCTATTTCCATAAATTTATACACAGAAATTCAATTCCCCCGGTGAAGAGGGAATTAAGATCCTCAGAATAACCGGATGACTCAAAAATAAATCGCAATGAAGGAAATTGTAATATCAACAGCTCAATTCGAACACCGGTCTGGTGATAAAAAATATAATTTATCGGTCATCGAACACCTTGCCACTCGGGCCAGGGATAGCGGTGCCCGGGTGGTCAGTTTCCATGAACTTTCCATAACCGGGTATACTTTCCTGAAAGACCTGAATGTCAATGAAATCAATGATCTAAGTGAAGAAGTTCAAGGAGGGCCCAGCATCCGGACCCTGCAACAGATTGCAGGTGACCTGCGTATGGTAATCCTGGCAGGGCTGGTGGAAAGGCACAAGGGAAAATTTTACAATACCTATGTGGCCGTCGACGGAAAAAACATTCTGGGCGTATTCAGAAAACTGCATCCGTTCATCAGTAAATATCTGCAGCCGGGTGATTCCTACCAGGTATTTGAATTATCTGGCTGGAGATGCAGTATTCTAATCTGTTATGATAATAATATCGTTGAGAATGTCCGGGCCGTCGCATTGCAGGGAACCCAGATCCTGTTCACACCGCATGTCACCGGGGGCACACCTTCCCCAATGCCCGGAAGGGGAAATATTCCCCCGGAGCTCTGGGAAAATCGTGAAAAAGATCCTGAAGCATTAAGAAAGGAATTTTTAAGCCTCAAAGGTCGTGAATGGCTGATGCGGTGGTTACCATCCCGCGCCTATGATAATGGCATTTTTGTTGTTTTCAGCAATAACGTCGGACTGGATCATGACCATATTAAACCCGGCAATGCCATGATCATCGATCCTTTCGGGGAGATACTTGTAGAATCGAATAAACTTGACAACGATGTAATCACCGCCACATGCACCCCGGAAAAATTGGGACAGGCTGGCGGTTACCGGTACATTAACGCCCGCAGACCTGAACTGTATAAAGACATTATCGGGAAACCGAATCAATCGGTCACCCGTCCGGCGTGGATGAAAGAATAGGATTTTGGCTGAATATTCAGGATCATCCTCATTTTTTTATTAAGTTTGGTCTATGCTGGAGTCCTGAGTCGGATTATGATCAATTATATCGTTAAAACTTCTTACAATGATGCTGGAACAGGTTAAAAATTTTCTGGGTAACCATGAGATCCTTTCCTTATTTTTCTGGGTCATACTCGGAATGCTGGCCGGGCTTGTGGTTTTCCTGGTGCTGATCACGCTGTTTAAAAGAGCCATCAAAAGTTTATATCCTACACTTTACGGAAAGATCACCATCAAATTGCGGAAACCCTTATTGATGCTCTGCCTGGTGACCGGGGCGTTGATCCCTTTTATCCTCATACCCAATGAAAATATCTTGATGAGGGTCTCCCAGAAGATCCTGATCACCCTGTTGATCGTATCAACTGCCTGGCTCCTGATCAAGGGCATCCATGTGATCAGGCTGTTCCTGATGTCAAAATATGAAATTGGGGGGGAAGACAATCTCAAGGCAAGGAAGTTGTTTACCCAGTATGAGATCCTGGAGCGGATCATGGTTTTTGTGATCATCTTTATTGCCCTTGGAATTTCATTGATGACCTTCGAGCCGATACGGCAGATCGGGATGAGCCTGCTTACCTCAGCCGGCGTTTCTGCCCTGATCATCGGCCTGGCTGCCCAGCGGATCATTGCAGCTTTTCTGGCAGGCATCCAGCTTGCGATCACACAACCCATCCGCATCGATGATGTGGTCGTTGTTGAGGGAGAGTGGGGGAGGATCGAGGAGATCAACCTCACCTTCGTGGTGGTCAAAATCTGGGATAAGCGGAGACTGGTGCTGCCGACGACATATTTTATAGAGACGCCATTCCAGAACTGGACCATGACTTCAGCTGAGATCCTCGGGACAGTATATATTTATACGGATTATAAATTCCCCGTTAAGGACCTGAGGGAAATTCTCGGCACGTTTTTAAAGGAATCACCTAAATGGGATGGTGAGGTAAATGTGCTGCAGGTCACCGGTGCAGGGGAAAAGACCATGGAACTGAGGGTATTGATGAGTGCCCGGAATGCCTCGGATGCGTGGGACCTGAGGGTTTTCATGCGTGAAAAGATACTCACCTACCTGCAGGAAAAATACCCCGAACATCTTCCCAGGACCCGGATTGAGATCGAAAGGGAAATTGACAGGAATAAAAAGGAGAATAAAAAATCAGGATAAAATGAAGTGTTATCACATAACCGGCAGCTTTTTTTTAATAATGCTCCTTTCATGTTCCGCACCGGAACATGCGGAACAGCATCTTCCGCCCATGCCCGTCATCCCTTCTGACAAACAGGTTACCTATCAGCAGATGGAAGTGATTGGTTTTATACATTTTGGAGTGAACACTTTTACTGATCGTGAATGGGGCACAGGCAAGGAAGATCCATTGATTTTTAATCCGGCATTGCTGGATGCCACCCAGTGGGTTGAGGCAGCAGAAACTGCCGGGATGGGAATGCTGATCCTGACTGCCAAACACCATGATGGATTCTGTCTCTGGCCCTCGGAGTATACGGAACATTCTGTGAAAGGCAGTCCCTGGGAAAACGGACAGGGGGATGTGGTCAGGATGCTTTCCGAAGCCTGTGCCCGGGCTGGAATAAAATTCGGTATATATCTTTCTCCCTGGGATATGCATGAACCCAGTTATGGTTCGGATGATTACGATAATTATTATTTATCCCAGCTGAAAGAGTTGCTTACCGGGTATGGCACCATCAGTGAAGTCTGGATGGATGGGGCCAAGGGAGAGAATGCAAAGGACATGGAATATGATTTTAACGCCTACCGTTCCCTGGTATATGCACTTCAGCCACAGGCATTGATCTTTTCTGATGTGGGCCCGGACATACGCTGGATCGGAAACGAACATGGCATTGCCGGTATCACGAACTGGTCGACCATCAATACCGAAGGCCTCGAGATCGGGAAAGCAGATACGGAATACCTGAATACCGGGGACCCTGACGGAACAACCTGGCTTGTGGGTGAATGTGATGTATCCATCAGGCCCGGCTGGTTTTATCATGCTTCCCAGGATACCCTGGTGAAAAGTCCTGAATACCTTGTAGATCTTTATTATAAATCCGTAGGAAGGAATGGCACCCTTCTTCTCAATTTGCCTCCTGACCAGCGGGGATTGATCCATTCAAACGATATCCAGTCTTTGAAAGAGTTCCGGGATATCCTGGATGAAACTTTTAAACATAATCTTTTCAGGGAAGGGAATGCAATAGCATCAGGTCAATGGTCAAAAAATCCAGGATTTGATCCTCAGAATCTTCTGGATGAAGACCCGGACTCCTATTGGGCCGCTGACCCAGCAGATGCCGATCCATGGATAACGGTGGAGTTAAAGGAAAAACTCACTTTCGACCGTCTTATGTTACAGGAACCCATACGCCTGGGGCAGCGCATCAGTGAATTTATCATAGAAGCTGAAAAGGAAGGGGAATGGAAAACCATATCAACGGGGACGACCATTGGATATAAAAGATTGTTGAGAATCGACCCGGTAACAGTCCGAAAGCTGAGAATAAAAATAACCGGCTATACCGGAACACCCGCATTATCCACAATGGCGGGTTACAATGCTTCTTCAAGGGAAAAAATATTCTGACGGGATCAGTCACAGTAAAATAAAAATTTGTAAAAACAGTTGGGGATCAGGATTTATTTTTTAATTTTTCCCATGATAGAAGGATCATTGGCCATTATTTGTAAATTTCGTAATATCCTTTAATTTTACCGCCGAATTAAATGACATTGTTATTGTATTTTTTTGACGGAAAACTAAAAAACATTTTTTTCATTATTAATTCTTGATTTCTGATTTATCTGCGAGATTAATTAAACTAGTTTTTAATCATCATTATGAAACACATTTACCACATTAGAAGCTGGGGGGGCGCACTGGTTCTGGTCATGTTCCTACAGCAAACCCTGATGGCTGCCGGATACCAGGTATTATTGCAGGGCAACAGGGCAACTGCCATGGGTAATCTGGGAGTCGGATTACGTCCCGATGCGTCCAGCATGTTTTTCAATCCCGGTGCCATGCCCTTTATGGAAGGGAACCAGGTCATGTTGGGGATCAACCTGATCAGTTCCAACATAGCATTCTGGGATTCACAGACATTGAACAGCAACGAAACTTCTGTGACGGATAATCCAATCGGAACGCCATTCCATGCCTATGCCGTATGGGGACCTGCCGAAAGCAAATGGAAATTTGCACTGGGCGCCTATACCCCTTTCGGTTCAAAGATCTCCTGGGGACAGGAATGGCAGGGAAGGTATTTGCTGGATGAGATTTCGCTGACAGCCATTTATACCCAGGCTACTGCTTCCTATCAATTACTGGATAACCTTTCCATCGGAGCCGGTATTGTCGCCATGTTCGGGAGTGTTGAATTGCAGCGGGTTCTGCCGGTCACAAGCGATCTGGATCCAACCATTATCAACCTGCAGGGTGATGCAAAAACAGGTTTTGGCTACAATGTCGGCTTATATTGGGTGATCAGCGAAAAATGGCAGATGGGTGCAAGTTACCGGTCGAGGATCAATGCGGAACTGGAAGAAGGGGATGTTACCTTTGAAAACGTGCCGGCTTCACTCGAGCTGCTTTTTCAACCGAATAAATTCAGTGCAACCTTACCACTTCCATCACAGTTTAGCCTGGGCTTCAACTTTGAACCGTCTGAACAATTAACACTGGGCATTGAGGCAAATTATATCGGATGGAGCGCCTATGAAAGCCTTGACTTCAATTTTGAAGATGAGAATATAGCCATCCAGGATACTGAATCTCCAAGGAATTACCATGACTCGTATGTCTTTCATTTTGGCGGTGAATACCGGCTCAATGAATTCCTGTTCCGGGCAGGAACCTATTATGATCTTTCACCGGTAGATAAGGGATTTATGACCCCTGAAACGCCTGATACCAACAGGATCGGAATAACGGCCGGTTTAGGATACAGCCTCGGTGAAAAATTACAACTGGATCTTTCATTCCTTTACATCAGGGGACAGCAGAGAACGCAAACCATTGAAGAGGCACAGGCTGTTGGAACTTATCCTTCAGCCACCAATTCAACCTATGCGGTGGAACCCGGGACCTATAAATTACGGGCTTATATACCTGGGCTTTCGATCACTTATAAATTTTAACAGCTAAATATAAAGAGATATGAATAGGATCAAAAATATCATACTGGCAATCCTTTATGCCGGATTGGTCATCAGCTGTAAACCTGAAATCCATGATGTCCCGGTACCTGCCACAGGGGGGGTAAATTTTAAAGAATATGTGGCACTTGGCAATTCATTGACCGCAGGATTTTCTGATGGTGGACTGTACCTCGAAGTGCAGCAGCAATCATATCCCGCCATCATCGCAGAACAGATGAAAGAGATCAATACGGGTTTGAATTTTAATCAGCCTGAGATGCCTTCCGGCAACGGATCCGGATACTTCAAATTAAAAACCCTTGATCTAGTCAACGGGGTCTTTGATTTTGTAATTCTGCCGCCCGATGCTACCTGGACCAATAAGATCCCGGGGACTTATCAGAACCTTGGGATCACGGGCATACGTGTCCGGGATATTGCTGTGAATGGATATGGTGCAAATACAACCCAGGGAAATCCCTATTTCTACCGGATTCTGGGCGAGCAGGAAGCCAATAAATCCTATCTTGATGTGGTATCTGAAAGTAATGCCACTTTTTTTACAAGCTGGCTTGGGCCCAATGATGTCTTTGAATATGCTTTTTCAGGGGGCAGTGATGGGATTGAAGGTCAGCCTGGTACCGGCATAAACGGATTAACCCCCGTAGATGATTTTGAAGCATCTTATGATGCATTCATGAATGTGATGGCCGGGAAAGGAGCTTCCGGCTTTCTGATGACCATCCCGGATGTTACCAATATCCCTTTTTTCACTTCCGTCGGGTGGAATGCGCTGGCCATGAATACCGAACAGGCAGCCGCAGCCACGGCAGGTTACGCCGCCATGATCGACCCGCAGGTGGAAGCCGGGGTTGCCGAGGCAACCATCAACCTGGTGGCTACGGATACGGTACTTTCAGTGGGCGTTATTCCTGACCTGGCAGATACGACGGTATTTCTACAGGCTTATCAGGCAGCCATTGCGGGAGGTGCCGATCAGGCCACCGCATTGCAGATTGCCGAAGATTATGTGGAATCCCAGGAAGGCATTGCTAAAATTGCTTTTCTGGAATCGGAATTGAATGTCGAACTTCCCGCCCATCTTTTAGGACAACCTACAAGTCCGGAACTGGATCCCTTGTTTGCCATTATCGATGAGCAGCTGGCCACCAATGTGGAATTACAGCAGGCCATTGCACAGACAAGGGATCAGATCACCCAGGCCTATGAGGCAGGATTCCTGCCCAGCCTGGAAGCGGTGGTCGCGCAACAGACTGCAGCACAGATCACCGCTCTCAAGGCTGCCGGGATTTATCCCACCTTTATTGCGGGGAATAACGGGTTCGTGATAGAAGTACCGGTTAGCCAGGCAAATCCCCTGGGGATCAGGCAGATGGTAGCGGGTGAGCTTGTATTGTTTTCTATCATTCTGACCGATGAATTAACACCCCAGAAAGCGGCCCTGCCCAAACCGGATGATCTGGTGCTTACCCTTGAAGAGATCGGCAACATCCGGGAATATACCGAACAGTATAATGACATAATCGAAGGTTATGCCAGTACCAACATGGGGATATTGAATATGGAGGTGGTGTACGAAAGTATACAGGCAGGTGCATTTATTGACGGTGTCGAAGTAAATGCTGATTTTATCCAGGGAGGAGTTTTTTCCCTTGATGCGATCCATTTGACACCCCGTGGATATGCGATCGTGGCTAATTCCCTGATCCAGGCAATAAATCAAAAATTTGGATCCACCATTCCCCCTGTAAATATAAGCGATTACCGGGCAGTAATCTTACCATAACCAGTTCAGGATTTGCCTGATTTACTGATGCCAACGCTCCGGGTGATGGCATCAGTATGATTTTCTTTATTCAAATCTTTCAAGCATCACTTCCCAGGAAGATATTTTAAAATCATTCTCAAAGACGACACCCCAGTTCTGGTATTGATCGTCATCGATGAATAAAAGCACTTCCGATCCGGAAAATTTCCCATCTTCCGATTGATATTGTGAAATAATCATATCGTTGACGATCGTAAACCTGCCCTTTAATTTTCCGAGGGCTGGATTTTCGGAAATCCAGGTGGTATGATCCTTCTGCGGATCGAAGGGTTTGATGATGTAACGGTTGAATATTTTAATGGGATCATCCAGTTGAAGTTCCATGAATCCATGCAGTGTCCAGATTTTTTTTGTTACATCCATGGATGATTCACCAGTCACATTTACGGGAATTCCATTTTCATCGAAATACGTGCCAATGGCCTTCCATTTACCCGTTTCAAATAAATAGGTATGCCTCCCTGTATATTCCATAATTTTGATATTTTAAATACGCTTCAATCCCTATGCTGAAATAAAAAAATGATTCCCTCATTCCCGGAATTTTATCCCGAATTAAAATGTTTCCGGCTTAATTGCAATCAAATTACATAAATTTATGAATATCTTTCTGATTGGAGGAACGGGATTAGTCGGGATCTGTCTGCTCCGGTACCTGCTTCCGGATCATGCCATTACCGTGCTTACCCGGAACGGTCAACATGCTGAAGCCCTTGAATCCATGAATTCAGTTCGTTTCTTTATGAATTGATGCATGGAGCCAACAGAAAACCGGTCAGGACCCCGCCTTTATCCTGCGTTTAATGCTGGGGAAAGTTGTCACGGAAACCCTGATGATGGATTGCCGGGTAAACAATGCCAGGGCAAAAAGGATATTGGGCGGGCAACCTGTATATTCGACCTGTTGGAAGGATTAAAGGCAACGGTCGCCGACTACAATAAAGGAAATATCTGATGTTTTTTAATTCCGGTTTATTTTTCATTATTTCAAAATGCACTAAATTTCCGGCATGGACCTTAAGCTTAAAAATAAAACCGTCTTCGTCACAGGTGCTTCTAGGGGAATTGGTGAAGCTACCGCCCGTTTTCTGGCTATGGAAGGATGTAATATTTTCGTGGGTTATCATACCGGGTTCGATTCAGCCGAAAATATTGCCATGGATATCCGGCGGATGGGAAGGAAGGCATGGCTTGTGAAAATGAATATGGCCGATGAAAATGAGGTGAATATCGGGGTGAGGGAAATTATTGAGATTGCCGGAAGTCTTGATATACTGGTGCTTAATGCAGGTCATAATATACTCACCCCTTTTGAAAATCTGAAAAACGAGGAATGGGATGAGATCATCCGGATCAATCTGAGCGGACCGTTTTATATCATCAATGCCTTGAAAAATCATTTTAACGAAGGCTCCTCGGTGATCCTGGTCTCAAGTGTGGCAGGTCATACAGGGGCACCGCATCATGTGCATTATGCCGCGGCGAAGGCGGGAATGATCAATCTAACCAGGAGTCTGGCCAAAGCCATGGCCCCGCGGACGCGCGTAAATTGTGTGGCGCCCGGCCTGACCAGGACCGACATGGGGGAAAAGACCATGGCAGTCCTTACGGATAATTATGTCAAAGAAAAGCTTCTTGCACAAAGAATGGCAGATCCCCATGAAATTGGAGCCCTGATCGCATTTCTTGCAAGCCCGGTTTCGGGATTTATATATGGTGAAACAATCAATATTAACGGAGGAAGGGATTTCAGATAAAATAAAATATGATAAAAATTGAACATGTTGCCATCTGGGTGAAAGACCTTGAAAACATGAAGGACTTCTACGTAAAATATTTTAATGTCAGATCCGGTGAAAAGTATTCAAATCCCGCAAAAAAGTATTCTTCCTATTTTATTTTCTTTGAGGGATCTTCACGGCTTGAATTGATGCATCATAAGCATATCAGGGAGAAAAACAATGATGAATTTGAATGTCTGGGATGGGCCCATATG
>JAGTVG010000295.1 GCA_018224645.1 Cyclobacteriaceae bacterium | reverse complement strand
TTAAAATTCAAAAACATTTAATCGCCGGGATTTCCGGGCTTTTCCGGTAGGTTAGACTGAAATAACCATGCCAAACAGGCCCGGAATCAATATTGCAGTAAACAGGCGGTCTGAAAGCCAGTATGGGCATTGCCCAAAACCAAAAGGTGTTCTCATCCATCTTCATGATGTAAATTCTTCCACAGTCTGTCAAATGGATTCAACAGTCATGAAACAGAATCCACCCCTCATCCATCATTTCATAGGTGAACCATGGTTATCAATTTATGAAATGGATATTATCCTTAATCCCGGTTTCTTATTACACTTAAAAAAATATTTATGTTACATTTCCTTCATCAGTTTGATGATGACCGGGTGTAAAAAGGAAAATGAAGCCCTGGAAGATTATCCATTTCCAGATGGTCCGGTATATTTTGAATTTCCCCCATTGGAATTAGCAGAAGTTGTATCATTTGTTCCTATGGGTGAACCGAATGTTCTACCTAAAGACCATGGAGGATTTCTATTGAAAAATCCTTTCACATTACCAGCCGATATACCGGTTTTTGCTGTGGCATCCGGAGTGATCATCGTTGCAGGACACGGCACAAGGTATCTTGAACATCCTTCCGTACCACCGGATTTGCAGGGCACCCCATATGATGATTATCATCTGATCCTTCAGATCAGCAAATCAGCCCGTGTCAATTATGGGCATATCAGTGCCCTGAATTTCGGAATCCTTACAGAGTTGGAAGATCTACCGGCAGATGAAATGGGACGGAATGTTGAAGTTGAGGTAAAGGCTGGAGATATCCTCGGTTGGGTGCGCCCACACGGGGCCATGGATTTTTCAGTGACTGACTTTAGTATAAACCTGAATTTATTGAATCCATCACGATACCCGGATAACCATCCGTATTCGGCTGATATTTACAATTATCTGAAGGAGCCCTTATTATCCGACATGGTTGTAATCGCTGCACGCCCGGATCCACCCTATGGTGGAAAGATAGATTACGACGTAAATGGCAGGATTATCGGAAATTGGTTCCTGACAGGCACAACCAGTTATATTCAATGGAGTCATCAATTGGCTGTTGTATACGATCATCTTCATCCGGACCGGATCATCATTTCAGATGGTTCACCGATGAATGATGTTCCCGGAATTGAGGGTCCCGGTGCGCCGGATGTCTGGTGGGTCAAAGGCAATGCCCCGGCGCCGGAAAATATTGGTGTCGAAGATGGTATGATCCAGTATACGCTGATCAACAGCGCAATGATAGATGATGACCTTAAGGTCGTCGAAGGAGTAATCCTGGTAGAAATGATCAATGAAAACAGCATCAGGCTTGAGGTATTCAAAGATTCGGTTTCTGAGGATCATTTTACTTCAGAAGCAAGGATATACGAACGGTAGTACTATACTTTCAGATATTTCGTGGAAAACCCGCTGGTCATTTGCCAGGCTCTGATTCGCTGGATTCCTTCCAGCAGGTCGCTTACAGGCCCGTGATACCTCCGGAGGTATTCATCCACTTTTTTTGCAGGATGGGTTTTAACTTTATTTTCCATAGATTATAATTTCCCGTGTATAAAAACATATAAACAAAAGCTTAAAAGGTTATAAATTCCCTTCTCACCTGTATTACTGCGAATAAGCACGTCTCAATGCATCAATCTCCAGTTTAGACATTTGTAACAGGGCTGACATGACCCTGTCGACTTTTACCGGATCCTTGTCCTCCATAAGTTCACCCAGCACCTTCGGGACGATCTGCCAGGAAAGGCCATACCTGTCCTTCAGCCATCCGCATCGGTCCTTGATGCCTCCCTCGGAAAGTTTCTCCCAGAGATCATCCACTTCTTCCTGGGTTTCACAATTAACGATCAGTGATATTGCCTCATTGAATCTAAAATGGGGTCCGCCGTTCAGGGTGATAAATTTCTGGACATCCAGCTGAAAAACAATGGTCATTACCGATCCCATGGCCTATACAACGGGTAAAGATCGAGTCGGCAAAAAAAACAGCTTGAAACGGGGCGAAAAACCGTAAATGAAGTGATGTATGAAGTAGGCTATTCCGATACGAAAGCCTTCAGGAATGTCTTCAAAAGGATCACCGGCATGTCTCCCATAGATTACAGGATTAAATACAATCATGAAACAGTCACAGCACTTATAACTGCTGGCTGATCCCGGATCATATCTCAAATCTGGGGAACAAATTATATAATCCGTGGAAATTATCTATATTACAGGTTAAACCAAAATCATTTATCCTTGTACATACCATTCATTGTTTTCTTACTGTTGATCAATATTCATTTCCAGGATCGGGAAATACCTGAATTCAACCGCCAGGTGATCGACGACAAAGTCCGGATCGGTTATGGAATTGAGACCGGTGATGTGGACGGGGACGGCCTTCCGGATATTCTGGTTGCCGATAAGGAACAATTTGCCTGGTACAGGAACCCCGATTGGAAGCGGTATGTCATGATTGAAAAGCTGACGGAAATGGACAATGTTTGCCTTGCTGCACGGGACATAAATGGGGACGGAATGGTAGAAGTGGCGGTTGGAGCCCGTTGGAACCCGGGGGAGACCAGCGATGAAACCCGATCCGGATCTGTGCATTACCTGATCAGGCCAGATGATCCGACTAAGACCTGGAAACCAATACAACTGCATCATGAACCAACCGTCCACCGGATGCACTGGATCAGGGTCGGCAATTCTTATCAACTTGTCGTGCTTCCATTACATGGCCGCGGTAACAAGGATGGAACTGGTGCCGGTGTGAAAATACTTGCGTATATAATGCCGGATGTTCCCGGCGATCCCTGGTCCACCATTCTTCTGGATGAAAACATGCATTTAACCCATAATTTTGACGTGATCACTCAAAACGGTTATGAAGCCCTTCTCATTGGAGGTAAGGAAGGGGCCATGATCATCAGGAATAAAAATGGAAAGTGGCTGGAACCCGAATGGGTCTTCACGGATCATGGTTTCGGTGAGATAAGACAGGGAAAGGGTTTCATTGCTGGTATTCAACCCATGCACGGCCATATGCTTACCGTATATTCAGGGAAAGGTGACCGTAAAATACTGACTGGATCAATGAACCAGGGACATGCCCTGGCTATAGCTGATCTTTCAGCCTCTGGAAGGGAACAGATTCTGGCCGGATGGCGGGAAAATAATGGGGAAGATGAAATGGGCATAAAACTTTTTATCCCCGGTGATCAGGACTGGACCCGATGGGAATCCATTTGGATTGACCGCAACGGCATTGCCTGTGAGGATCTGAAAGTCGCCGACCTCGACATGAATGGGAAAAATGATATTAT
>JAGTVG010000294.1 GCA_018224645.1 Cyclobacteriaceae bacterium | reverse complement strand
TGGGCGGGAGGTGGTTCCCGGGGATTTACGCTGGATTCAGCTCAGTGATCCGGTCCAGGAGTGGGAAAAAAAGACGAAGAAAGAAAAAAGAAGGAAAACGGTCCCGTGATCCGGTCCTTGTTCCGTCCGGGGGGATCCGGAAGGGGATTCGTCAGACGACGGGTGGTGGTCAGACCAAGGTGGGGCATGAGGACGCAGATGCAAATTCGGGCGGCAATATCTATATAAAGTCTTTTATTTTTTTTAAATTCCACAACAATTAATTATTCTGATCATTTCCATACCCATGAAATTTTTTCTCATCATTTTTCTTTTTATCGCCCCCATTGATATAATGGCCCAGGATCCTGATTCTGCATGGATCAGGAAAAACTATACAAAGATCGAACGTTACATCCCCATGCGTGATGGAGTCAGGCTGTTTACATCGATCTATATCCCAAAGGATACCCTGGAGGAACATCCGGTATTACTCACCAGGACGCCTTATTCATGCAGACCCTATGGAGAGCAGAACTGGAAGGATTACTGGAATTCTTTCAGAAGTATATACCTGAAGGAAAAATATATCCTGGTGACGCAGGATGTCCGTGGAAAATGGATGAGTGAAGGAGAATTCAGGGATGTACGTCCATTCAATCCCGATAAGAAGGGAAGGGAAACGGATGAAGCCGGTGACAGCTGGGATACCATCGAATGGCTGCTGGCAAACATCCCATACAACAATGGAAATGTAGGGGTATACGGGATCTCTTATCCAGGTTTTTATTCAACCATGGCTGCAGCCAGCGGGCATCCTGCACTAAAGGCTGTCAGTCCCCAGGCACCGGTCACCAACTGGTTTATCGGTGATGATTTCCATCATCATGGCGCTTTTTTCCTGATGGATGCATTCGCCTTTTATGTAGGCAGGGGATTTGGACTGCCACATCGCGGGCCTACCGACAGGGAGGCACCCAAATTCGAATATTATAGCCATGACAATTATAAGTTTTATCTGGAAACAGGTGCTTTACGGAATTTTTCCGATCTGGCAGGTGACAGCGTCAGGTTCTGGAATGAAATGTTCGAACATCCCAATTATGATGACTGGTGGAAGGTGCGGGATGCCCGGAATGCAACCCATGATCTGAAACCTGCGATCTTATGGGTAGGGGGTGAATTTGATGCCGAGGATCACTGGGGAGCCTGGAACTCCTATCTTGCGGCTGAAACAAACAATCCTGGCAAGGATTTCAACAACCTTGTGATGGGGCCCTGGTGGCATGGCCAGTGGGAGACCAGTGAAGGGACCCATCTGGGGAATATTTTTTTTGGCTCCAATACCTCATTATGGTACCAGGAAAATATTGAGGTGCCGTTCTTCAATTATTACCTGAAGGGTAAGGGAGATATATCCCATATAGCGGAGGCTACTGTTTTTTTTACCGGTGAAAATGTATGGAAAGAATTCGATGATTGGCCACCTGAAGAAATGAACATCAAAGAATTGAATCTCATCAAAAACGGAAGCCTGTCCTGGGAACAACCGGTCGATCCGGATGGCTTTACAGAATATCCCAGTGATCCCTCCCACCCTGTGCCGTATACAGAAGATGTGCATTTCAATCGTACGCGCAATTATATGGTCGATGATCAGCGATTTGCCGAAAGGAGACCGGATGTGGCAACCTTCAAAACGGATATCCTGCGGGAGGATGTTACGATAGCCGGAGAGGTTGTGGCTGATCTTTTTACCAGCATCTCGACCACGGATGCTGATTTTGTAGTGAAACTTATCGATGTTTTCCCGGATTCTCTTTCCTTTTCGGATGTGGATATTTATTCAACCAGTGATCCGGAATTCAGCTATCCTATGGGGGGTTATGAGATGCTTGTCCATGGGGAAGTGATGAGGGGGCGGTACCGTAACAGCTATGAATATCCGGAGGCATTTGTTCCGGGTAAAATTGAACGGGTGAAATTCAGCATTGGTAATATTGCGCATACATTTAAAAGGGGCCACCGGATTATGGTCCAGATCCAGAGTTCATGGTTCCCGCTTGTCGACAGGAATCCACAGCAATTCATCGATATCTATCATTGTCAGGATGAGGATTTTATCAGGGCGGATATCAGGATCCATCATAACCGGGAATTTGTCAGCAGGATCCTGATACCTGTACTCGATCAAAGATGATCTGCAGGTGGTAATTCGAATGAAAGGATAAACGACTTTGAACCGGCTGCATCCCGGATCTGAAGCCGGAAAAGTGAATGATCATGGTTATATTTTCAGTTTGGTCTGCCGGAATAAGCCTGAAAATGGTTCCGAACAACTTATATAGCATATAAATACAATATATTTGTTATATTCCAACTTTCAGTTCAGGAATAGGGTGGACTAAACCTTTTGCTGATATTGTCAGGATATCCTCAGATAAAAAAATGTGAATATGAAAAATAAATCCAAAGTACTGCTGGCAGGTCTGGTACTTGCCGGAATGCTGTTCCCCATGATTGTAAAGGCACAGATTGGCGTTGGTGCGAAACCACCTGAAGGTGCTGAAATGCTTTTTGACGGGACAAATGATATGCTTCACAATAAATGGACCTACTGGGAAGGTCCACGGTTTTCTGCCGAACTTCCCATTAAATGGAAGATCGTTGATGATCCCGTGGACCGGGGAACGGTGGTCAACAGCAATGATCCAAGTGCCGCGGGTGGAAAATATGGGTCGGCCGATATCGTAACCAGGGAAAAATACCGTGATTTTCGCCTGCATGTCGAATTCCTGATCCCCCACAAGGGAGGCAACAGTGGGGTATATCTTCAGAACCGCTATGAGATCCAGGTCCTCGATGGAGATTCAACGAAGCATGGATTGGGCGCGGTGATCAATGAGACAGAATCTCCCTATTATGCCTATAACGGGCTCGGGAAATGGAATGCATACGACATCGTTTTCAGGGCTGCCCGTTTTGAGGATGGGAAGCGGGTTGAAAAGGCCATGGTAACCATGTATTTCAACGGGGAAAAAGTCCACGTCAACCAGACCATCAACCAGGTGTGGGGTGGACCGAATTCCGGGATCGACGGTGGAAATGATGGCGGGAAAGGCATTACGGATACTCCGGGAGGCATCAAGCTGCAGGCGGAAGGCCATGATGTCCTGTACCGGAACATATGGATCAAGCAACTGGATCTGAAGTCTGCCGATACGGATTTCTGAGAATACCCGGTAAATGATCCTGCATTCTCCGCAGAACGGAGGAAATTTTCAAAATACATCCAGAGCAGGGCTACGATTACAAAGATCACTCCCCATTTTATCTCAATTGCATATTTTTTCATGCGTAAAAGATCAGGTTATTTGGATAGTCAATATAGATTTTTCAAGCCCTGAACATAAAATTTTTTTTAATTCCACAAATATTCTGTAAACTACTTGATTATAGGAACTTCCTTGGAATGGCTTAAACTATCCGGCTGCTCATGAGTTATGCATAGGTATCGATGAATATCATGAATCAGATTGTGTTCAATAGCAGATATTCCATATTTTCCCTGCTGGCTGTATTGGGGATCTTAATATTTTCCTGTGAAACAGACGAAACCTCATTTCTGACAAATCCCGGGAGTCAGGGGCTTCCTGGAGCTGACAGACCTCCTGGCTGGCAGCTCTTGTTGTTTAATTTGAATGATAATCTGAATGACATCTTTTTTATCAATGGTCAAGCCGGCTGGATCGTTGGAGAAGGCCAGACCTTACTTTCAACGGCCAGCGCCGACATCGGATGGAGCATCGCACCCGTTGAACTTCCGCTGGAAAATCTCAATAGCGTTTTTTTTATCAATGATCAGGTTGGATGGGTTGGAGGTGATCTTTCTGCGAATCCGCTCATGGGTCAGGTGGGATACTCCGGAAACGGAGGCGGATATCCGGTACAACTGGAAACATTCGGTCAACCCGTAAATACCATATTATTTCAGGATATGAATATGGGCTGGTTAGCTGGAAACGAAGGCTTGCTTGCAAAAACCATCAATGGGGGTAAGAACTGGGAAATTATTCCAGCGTTTACACAGGAAAAAATTTATGATATGCAATTTACTGACCATGATTCCGGCTGGATTACTGCAGGTAATGGCGGAATTTTTCATTCGGAGGATGGTTTATTCTGGGAGTTGGAAACAACGGGAACAGAAGCTGATCTTTTTGCCATACATATCCATGATCAGGATAATGGCTGGGCATGCGGTAATTTAAATACGATCCTGCGCAGGGTAAATGGTCCGGAAGGTTCATCCACCTGGGAGCAGATCTCGATTGATGAAGCGCCAGCGAATATGACCTGGAAGGATATTTTTTTCCCCGATCCATCCACGGGCTGGGTGGTGGGAAATTTCGGATTAATCTATAAATCAACGGATGGCGGTTTGCATTGGACGAAGGAGAACAGCGGCGTTTTAAAAAATTTCGGTGCCATCCATATG
>JAGTVG010000293.1 GCA_018224645.1 Cyclobacteriaceae bacterium | reverse complement strand
CTTGGCGGCAGGATGGAAGGTATACCCTCCTCCGATCTTGCCGGGGGAAGCGATGGTTTCAGGCGGCCGGGTTATGTGATCTCGATCGAGCCCGGATTGAGTTATAGCCTGGGCAATTTTGTAGCCTTTGTCAGTGTACCGATTGCCCTGGAAAGGAACCGTACCCAAAGCTATCAGGATAAAAAATTAACTGAAGCGACCGGTGATTACCGTCACGGTGACGCAGCCTTTGCCGATTACCTGGTCAATGCCAGTGTTTCATGGCGCTTCAATATGAGGAAAGAGACTTCTGACCTTATCGATATCCCTTGAAATTATTTTTCGGGTACCAAATAACCATGCCAGGCCATCCCACGATACAGCTCCCGGGGCCGGAAACTCCTGGGCCCAGGGGCAGCTTTTCCCACCCTTTTGCAGTCATCGTTTATGGGTTTTGGCCGGGAATGATTATCTTCACAGGCTGTACTCCTCAGGAATACCTGGGAGGCAATGGAATGGAAAGACCCGTGGGAATTTCCTGCGGGGGATCGGCTGAAAATCTGACGTGGAAGCCGCGAAAAAATAAGGTATTATGTCAGCGATAAATAGGCAATTTCCTTTAAATTCTGATCATTAGACAGGATATGAAAAAAAATTCGCGCAACAGATGGGTAGTGCCGGCATATCTCAGGGGGTTGCTGTGGGCTGCACTGGTATTGGCTGTGTATATGGTAGCCAATACGCTTTACCTGCTGCTGAACCGTTTTTCCGGAATGGCAGGACTTGATTTTTTCTCAGCTGGAAAAACCTCCATGCCGGTATTGTTTCAGGTAATGATCCTGTCCCATACGGGTGTGGGGATATTGCTTGTTTTGCTGATGCTTACATTCGGCATCGCACACCTTCCCAGGGTCTGGAAAATGATCAGAAAACCGAGCGGCTTCTCGGGCATTGCCTATGTAATTGCAGGACTTACTTTAGGGATTACAGGTTTATTTATCCTGACCTCTGCTGCAAGCCGTGATAATAACTGGGCATGGTGGTTGCATGTTTCCTGTGCTCTCCTGGCACCGGCAGGATACATTATCCACCGTTTGAGCAGCCGGAAAAATAAACCTGCAGGTGCCGGATTCAAACGGTTCAGTCTGGGCGTGGCATCATTGTTAATCGTGATCGTGGCCTGGCATGGATTCACCAATCGTGATGTGATTCTGACCGAAGAAGCAAAAGCGGCCATGGAAAAGGGATTGCATGAAGGACCGGGATCGAAGAACCGGAACGTCAGCGAATTCCGTGAGGATGATTTCGTTCCCCTGGGCTATGTACCTCCGGAAAGTCCGTTTTTCCCGTCACCCGCGACCACCACCTCCGGAGGATACCTGCCGTCCCGCATCATCACAAGGGGAGATTTGGGTTCCCGTGATGAGATCCTTAAGGAAATAGATTCGACCGGGTTTGTGAAAAATGCGCTGATAGGTGCTTCCACCTGCCAGCGTTGCCATCAGGATATCGTGGAACAATGGTCATCCTCAGCCCACCGGTTTGCATCCTTCAATAACCCGTTTTATGAGGCAACCATCGTCGACATGCGGGAAAATGCAACCGAACCCAATGAATGGGTGGAAGAACATATTACTGAATACAAGGACATTGGCAGCAACGGTGTTGGAAAGGTCAAAAGCAAGTGGTGCAGCGGATGCCATGATCCTGCGCTCATGCTGGCCGGAAAAATGAACCTGGAGATTGACCGTAAAACCCCTGAAGCACAGGCAGGGCTGACATGCCTCTCCTGTCATGCCATCGATAAGATCCATAACCTGACGGGCAACGGGAATTACAATATCGCCGATGAACAGGAAGATCCCTATTTATTTGCGAACAGTGCGGAAGGTTCAGTCGGAGCGTATCTGCATGATGCTGCCCTCAAGGCAAAACCTGATGTGCACAAACAGCAGATGCTTAAACCCTTCTTCAGGGAAAGCGAGTATTGCATGACCTGCCATAAGGTAAGCCTGACTGATCCGGTAAATAATTACCGGTGGATACGGGGACAGGATGAGTATGATAACTGGCACGACAGCGGTGTGTCCCTCAATGCATCTCGTACCTTTTACCTGCCTCCGTTCAAAAAGGAATGTCAGTTTTGCCATATGCCTCCGGAACCTGCCGTTATGGGAGATGTAGCTGCGAAAAATGGCATGGTCAAATCACACAGGTTTTTAGCGGTAAATACTGCCCTCCCATACCTCAGGATGGATACGGTGACCATCCGGAAGATCAGGGAATTCCTCCAGGACGAAAAACTCAGGGTTGATATTTTTGCAGTTTCGACAGAAAGCCATCCCGAACCGCTCATGGCTGTAAACCGTTATCCCTTGTCTCTTCCCGCGGGTGATCAGGTTACCGTGGATGTGGTGGTAAGGAACATGGGAGTAGGTCATACTTTTCCCGGAGGAACGAACGATTCCAACGAAGGCTGGCTTGAATTTACCATAAAAAATGAAGAGGGAACCGCCCTGGCCATCAGCGGATTCATCGATGATGACGGTCACCTCGATAAAATGGCCCATACCTTCAAGGCTGTGATCGTCGATAAGGACAGCAATCCGATCAATAAGCGAAATGCACAGGACATACATACATTTGTATATGCGAATGTCATCGGTCCGGGCACGGCAGACATAGCCCATTATACTTTTACCCTTCCGGAGGAACTGGCAGGAAGCAGCCTGACCATCGAAGCCCGCCTGCTCTGGCGGAAATTTGACAGAAAATATACGGAATTCGCATACCGGACCAATCCGGAAGGTTTTAAACAATTTGATGACGTGCCCGATCTCCCGGTTACGGAGATCGCAAAAGATAAGGTTACCTTCACGGTAGCCTCCACGGAATCCGGCATGTCTGTAACAGCCGGAGATAGTGATGCCATCATCGAATCAACCGACTGGATCCGGTTTAACGATTACGGAATAGGATTACTGCTTGAAAATGACACCAGGGGGGCAGCAAGGGCTTTTGAATTGGTGGCTGAATTAATGCCTGAACAACTGGACGGCCCATTGAACCTGGCAAAAACCGCACTTCAGGATGGTAATATCGGGGAGGCCTACAGGCATCTTGGCCGTTGTGAGGAGATCAAGGCAGGCGATCCCCAGGTTGCCTGGGTATGGGGCAGGATCCGGCAGGAAGACGGTCTTTATCAGGATGCAATAGAGGCCTATTTATATGTTCTCAAATATTTTCCTGACGACCGGGCGGCGTGGCGGCAGCTTGGAAGAACCTATTTCCTGGATCAGCAGTACGAAGAGTCCATCCAGGCATATCAAACGGTCCTGAATATCGACCCGGAGGATCGGGAGGCGTATTATCACATGTCATTAAATCACAGGGCTCTTGGGAACGAGGAGGATGCCCGGGAGATGGAAAAAGCATTTGATTATTATAAGATCGATGAATCGGCTGCGGAGATCGCACAGCGATACAGACGGGAAAATCCTGGTGATAATCTGATGGCCCAGGATATCCGGATCCACAAACTTGAAATTGAATAAGGGTGAAGTATTTCCTGCGCGGGGTATTTCCGTTTTATTCACGGGAAAAATGAATATTTCTGAAAATGAATAAACGATGTGTATTTTATGATAGGAGGGGCCGGATCTTTTTCAGCCTGATCCTGATTTTATTTCTTTCCGGATGCGGAAAAAAAGAAGAAAGGATTGAATCCCCGGAATTCACCCGCGGAGACCTGAGTTTTACAGGTGACCGCCAGGAGGCAAAATTCAGTGATGTACGATTTACCGATATAACGGAGGAAGCAGGCATTCATTTTAAACACGTTACGGGTGCTTTCGGCGAAAAATGGATGCCGGAAACCGTGGGGAGCGGGGGCGGTTTTCTGGATTATGACAATGACGGCCGGATGGATATTTTCCTTGTGAACAGTTCATCCTGGCCCGGTCATGGATCAGGCCCTAATCCACTGCCCGCGCTTTACCGGAACATGGGGAACGGAAAATTCGAAGACGTTACGATACAGGCGGGACTTGATTTTTCTATTTACGGGATGGGTACCTGTTTTGCTGACTTTGACGCTGACGGGGATATAGATATTTACCTGACTGCGGTCGGGAATAACAAGCTGCTCCGCAATGACCACGGAAAATTCACTGATATAACAGCATTGGCAAAAGTAACCGGAAATGATCCCGGACCCGGCAGAGCACCTGCGTGGTCTACCGGTGCAGCCTGGGTTGATGTGGACCGTGACGGATGGCTCGATCTTGTGGTGGCCAATTATGTAAAATGGACCCCGGAGACAGATATTTTTACGACCCGGGATGGCAAAACAAAGTCATATGCCACGCCTGACGTTTATGAAGGGGAATCCTGCCGGTTATACCGGAATATCCGCGGGCAGCATTTTGAAGATATTACGGACGTGGCAGGGCTTCTCAATGAGGAAGGTAAATCGCTCGGAGTGGCCATTGCGGATTTTAACAACGATGACTGGCCGGACATTGTCATTGTCAATGACACGCAGCCCAATTTCCTGTATATGAACAATGGCAACGGGACATTTGTCAATAAAGCCGTTGTTGCGGGTATAGGCTATGATGAGAATGGCCGTGCCCGGGCTGGTATGGGTGTCGATGTGGCAGACCTGAAGAACGATGGCAGACTGGCCATTGCCATCGGGAATTTTTCCCGGGAACCGATATCCCTGTATACACAGATTGGCAACGGCGATCTTTTTCAGGATCTGGCAGGGTCGGCAAGGCTTACACGCCCGTCCCTGCTTCAGCTTACTTTCGGCGTGCTGTTTGTTGATCTCAACCTCGACGGCTATCAGGACCTGGTGGTGGCAAACGGTCATATTGAGCCGGAGATCAATGCAGTACAGAAGGACATCACTTTTGCGCAGAAGCCACAGCTTTTTTTTAATGACCAGGGTAAGTTCGTTGACATCAGTGCCCAGGCCGGAACGCCGTTTAATGAACCTGTCGTTGGCAGGGGACTGGCGTGGGCAGACATAGACCAGGACGGCGATCCCGACCTCCTGTTCACAGTGAATGGCGGTTCCCCCAGGTTGCTGAGAAATGATACTGAAAACGATTCGAATTATATTAAGGTCCGGCTCAAGGGAGAAAATCCGAACTGGCAGGCGATCGGGGCAAAGGTAAGCGTATGGTCGGACGGTATGAGGCAGCAACGTATGGTCAGAACGGGGTCATCTTACCTGAGCCAGTCAGACGTGAGCACCCTGATCTTCGGCTTGAATGAAAGCAAGAAAGCCGACAGCATTATTGTGAGATGGCCGTTGACCGGAAATGAAAGCAGACTTAGTGATTTACCAGCCGGGGATGTGTATGTCATAGAGGAAGAGGGCAGCTATGATGCCGCGGCAGCCGGGGTTTCCAATGCATTGACGGCGGAATAATGCCAAAACCGGGCAGGACACGGTAAAAAACTATTCAGGTCAAATTTATGCGTATCCAGCATACCGGGAAACGCTGGAATTTATGGCTATCCGGCACTTCCGATGCCCTTCCGCGTATCGGCTTTTCACTGGCAAATTTTCACGTCATAATCAGTCACATTTCCGTTATCTCGTCGATGTCGGCTGAAGGATCTTCCGGACCGTTTTTATTCTGTATTCTTAGGTTTCGAAGCATGTAGTTTCACCTCCTTATGCCTGCCCCATAATTTAATGGATCCCAGGTGCCGGCTTCCATAATTCAGAGAATAGTTCAACCTTTCCAACAGGTTAGGGGTAGCGATCTGTTCAACTTTAAATTCCTTACATTTACTCAGAATCCTGGAATCTGTGTTCAGTGTATCTCGGGAATTCTGCTGATTTCGATTATTTATCCTTTATCAATTATATTTTTATAATCGGCGTCATGACTTTATTATCTGATGGCTGTTTCCGAATACCCGATAAAATATCTCCATATTCATAAAAATATCCGGCAAATGAACTGTTCCGGCAAAAGTGAAAAATAACATGAAAATTATGCAGTCATTCACTCCAAATTGTTCTAATTCGATAAGATGATCAAAAAACAGGACGATGCCTGATCCAGTTGACACATTATTCTATCCAGTTGATCCATAAAAAGCCGGGTGAAGGTCATATGGTTAGCAGGATAAAATCATGTGAAACGGAATTTTTACTGATTTCCAGAACGATTTTTATGGAAATTGAAAGTAAATATTTATAATTAAAATCAGGAATGGATGCAAACCCTCCTGATGATTAACACAGTTTTTTTGATGAACAAAGTGAAGAATTTTCCAATTAAGCCAATTGGCATCATCCGGTCGGAAATAAAAAAGAGGGAAGACGCTCCGCTCTCCAACACAGAAGGTGCACCGGATGCTTTCCTGGATATATTTCCGGTATACCTGGAAGGATTATCAGGAATGCAATCCGGCGACGAAGTCATTCTCATTACCTGGTTACACCAGGCCGACAGGGATGTGCTGAAAGTGCATCCCCGGCGAGACATTTCAAAACCTCTCAGGGGTGTATTTCTGACCCGGTCGCCTGACCGCCCGAATCCGCTGGGGCTTCACCGCGTGAGGATATTATCCATTGATCAGTCCCGCCTGCTGATAGGTCCGATTGAAGCAATCGACGGAACGCCGGTCGTCGATATTAAGCCTGTTAAAAATTCCAATGATGCCTGAAGTTTTATCAATGAAAAGAAAAAATAATGACGGGAAATAAATGAACGGTTCAGTGGTAAATGGATGGATTTATGGCGTGAGAAGGATTGACGGATGATTCAAATGCTGAAAATATTAGCGGGATTTTTTATCTTGATATTCAAATTCGGTAATATTCGGGTGAAATCCCAAATCGTGATTTTTTGGGATTGTTAAAAATACATAGATACAACTCGTAATTCCGTGCAGGGCAGGCAACTCTCCATGTGGGACAATATATCGCTGGAAAGCGGGTTCCGGTGCCTTATGGCGATGGACCTCGATAATGCCATTCAATATTTCCGGAATTCTTTGGAGAAGGGATCGGGGGATCAAAAGATTATTAAACTTTTAATCGAAGTCTGTCAATACTGGAAAAACAGGATCCAGTCAGTCCACCAGACAGAACTATCGTCAGAATCCGTTGAAGAATTGCTTGAAGATTATAACCGGTTTCATTTTACCCCTGAAATGGCCGGATTGGAGAAAGCCTTGCTGATGTATATTGCCGAAATGGTCCTTAAGGTCCAGGGGATTTGTTTTGGCTCGATTGAAAACGCTTTTGACTTTCTGATTCGTAAAAAAGAATACGGTACGGCGGAAAAGATCATATCGCAGTATATGGACGGGCATCCCGAAGAAAGGTATTCATTATATCTGCTGGCACAGGTACAATGGATGCAATTAAATCATAACGAAGCCAACATATCCTATGCCAGGGCCTTCATATGCTGTCCGGGCAAAACTCCTTTAGCCAGGATTGAAAACAAAAAATTGAATGATCTTATCCTTGCCTACGGAAATTTTCTGGCTCCGGCTTATGGCTGGATAAAAAATATACTGCCGTTTGTTCAGATCCCAGAATTAATCGTGACTGAAAATGCGGAACATGCCAGTGCCCTGGAAAGTTACCGCTTATTGCAGGAGGCGCACAGGGCCCTGAAGAAAAATGATATGACGTCATGTATAAATTACAGGAAACAACTGAAATTACACGCTCCTGAATTGTATGATGAATATTTTGATCTTTTGAAACAGAGAAAGTCGGTGAATCCGTTTTTGATGAATCCGCTCTCATCGCCGGGTTCCTGAAATCCTATGGGAAAAGGTCACCTTGAATCATTGAAAATGGGTATATTGATCCAATGAAGTTGCTCTTGTTCAGCGATGTACATGAAAATCGAAGTCATTGTGAGAATCTGGTAAGGATGTCCCGGGAAGCGGACCTGGTGATCGGTGCGGGTGATTTCGGTACACTCAGAAGAGGGATTGGAAAAACGATTGGCTGGTTGTCCGGAATTAACAAGGCATCCATCATTGTGCCTGGCAATTCGGAAAGTTATGAAGAATTGAAAGAAGCCAGTAAGGAATGGCCGTCCGCAGTGGTCCTTCATGGTACGGGGAAAGTACTGATGGGAATATCCTTCTTTGGTGTGGGGGGCGGAATCCCTGTTACTCCTTTTGGACCCAGGAGTTATGATTTTTCGGAGGAGGAGGCGGAAAACCTGTTGATTGATTGCCCGGAAGGAGGGGTGCTGATCGTTCATTCCCCACCCAAAGGGATCGTTGATATATCCTCATCCGGGCAGCATCTTGGAAGCAGGACCATACGGAAGATAATTATGGAGCGATCCCCGTCGCTTGTTGTTTGCGGTCATATTCATGAGTCTGGCGGCAGGGTGGAAAAGCTGTGTGAGACAGTGGTCGTTAATGCAGGGCCTGGGGGCATGTATTTTGATTTTCGATTATGAGGCTGTCTCAAAAGTGTCATTTCGATCCCGCCTGTGGCGGGAAGAAAACTGAAAAAGTATATACAAGTGATAATCAAGCATTAACAGATTCCTCCATTTCAGTCGGAATGACATGTTGGACACTT
>JAGTVG010000292.1 GCA_018224645.1 Cyclobacteriaceae bacterium | reverse complement strand
GCAAACACAACCTCCGCCGGACCTGTGAACGTACCGCCTGCCAGGCCGGTGATCACGGCCACCGGGTTGGCATCCCCCTGGCAATAGGCTGCCTGCGGATAACTGAAAGAAGGATCATCCAGGGGAATTACCGTCACCTCCGAGGGAATTGAAAACTGGTTCGGGCAATCAACAACATCTATTACCACGCGGAACTGATAAATACCGGGAGGGATCCCCGTTACATTGAAGACAGCATTGCCGGCATTACCCAGATCATTGATATCTGATATAAAATTATCAGAAGAATACTCCCACCGAACCACCGTGCCGGTATGACCGGATACGGTTAACAGGGTGGATGAACCTTCACAAACGGAAGTAACCGCAGGATCAACGGCACCTCCGAGAAATGGGGCCGGTTCAAGACGTACCCCTATGTCGGCTGGACCTGAATAACCGACAGCAAATAATGTAGGATCACTGCCGGTCCCGCAATCCCCATTGCTCAGTGCAAGAACATAATCTCCGGGTCTTAAACCAAGAAATGTCAATGTATTCCCTGAAATGATGGGAGCCGGAACCTGGTTGGGCAGGGGAAATGGGGCATTATCATCCCAGACCACCTGTCCGATATCAAAATCAGCCAGACGTATCCTGAAATTTGATCCGTCAGGAGGATCACCGTCATTAAAGGTAAATACCAGTACACCGTCTTCTTCCTGATAACATTGTTCGTCCGTAGGATCAATTGTTGTTAATGCAGGTGTAGGACAGTCCTGTCCTTTTGCCTGGAAGGCAAACAACAAAAAAATTAAAAAAAAGTTTAACAGTTTTATATCCTTCATTCCTGATATCATTCTTGGATCCTAATACCCGAATGCGGCAATCCCGAATAACCCCATCCAATCACCTGTTTTTCACATCCCGGATTATCAATGATGATCACAAAATCTCCGGGTATGATATTTTTTATTTCGATATCATTGCTCCTGATATTGACAGATAATCCGCGAAGATCAACCACCTCTTTTTTTCTCTCCGAATCAAAATAATAGGCTCCGTTATCCATATTGTACAGTGAAAGATCCATACTCCTGAAGTTCAAATCAGAAAGACTTTGAATATTGATCTGCCGGGAAAGCTGGTCCACACTGATCTCGATATCATCCGGATTGATTTCCGGACATTGGGCAAACACGGTAATAAAAGAGGTGAAAAAAATAAGCATCAGGACAAACGTCACTAAAGCTAATTTTTTCAGAACTGGTTGAATATGCACAAAAAAATTACCCACATCCTGAATTTTATATCAAGTATTTATACCATTATGGCGTTAAAAGTAATTATCATTCTATCATCCTTTAGGATTTGCCGCTCCCTGGAATGGAATTGTCACAATTTTATAAAAAATAATGTTTTAAAAAAATGCAAAAACACTGTTTTTATATTTTGGAAAATTAAATTAAGAAATGTTATGGAATTATCAATAAATCCTGCGGTGAACGCCGGCATTAATAAAAAAGATTTATTAAAAAGAAAACCGCTGCTTGAAATCATGTAATTCAGTATAGAGATCGGAAGAATTCTCATAATGGATGTGCCTTCGCAGCTGCGAATCGGGTGAAACCTTCAGATCCCTGAGGGAAAGATGCTGGTTGATAAAAATGAATTCCAGGGCCGGATAAAGGAGCTTCAGCGCATCAACGATATCCAGGATGGAATAATTTTTATCCACGAGGTTATAGATCCCGGAAGGAACCTCATTTTTGATCAGTTTCTGCATGGTTGTGGCCAGTAACCCCACACTGATGAACGATCTTGATTGTTTTCCGTCACCATGAATGGATAGCCGGTTGTTGAAATTCGCATCAAACATAAATTTATTGATTACCGCATCGAACCTCATGCTTTTATTATAGCCATATACATTGCCGCATCTCAGGATATAGGTATCACGTTTTTTTAATAGTCGTTTTACGTGATCTTCGCCTCTTAATTTAGAAATACCATAAAAAGTTTTGGCATTGGGCACAGACTCCTCAGTTAAAAATTCGGTTGATGATCCATATACCGAGGTACTGCTTGTATAAATGAATTTTTTGACTTCAGAATCTTCGACTGCATTCACAACTTCAGCGGTGCCCCAGTGATTTACCTGTTCGTGAAAATGGGCATCCGTATTTGCAAAGGGGGTGGTGACCCGGGCAGCTAGATGATAAACCACATCCACACCATTCAATACCTGCTGTAACTTCCTTGAATCGAGGATATCCCCTGCAATAAAATTTACCTTTTCAAAATTTTTAAGCCTTTTCCCGAGAAAAAGATTGTAATTGAGGCGGCTCAAATTGTCATAGATCAGGATTTCTTTGATCTGGGAATCATTGGCGAGCTCCTTGGTCAGTTCAGTACCTAAATATCCGGCTCCACCGGTGATCAGGATTTTCATAAAGATTAATTTACAATAAGATCCGTATGAAGGCCGCATTCGGTTTTGTTCAAACCGAACCACCGGGCTTCCCTTTCCTGCATTTCCGGATCAAAACGCCTGGTACAGGGTTCGCAGCCTATGCTCAGGTATCCCTTGTCCTCGAGGGGATGCTTCGGGAGATCGTAAGTCTTGCGATAATCGGAAATCATTTTTGCAGTCCAGTCGAGTAACGGATGGAACCTGACCACCCCGTGAGGGGCCTTCTGTTCCGTCGTAAAATTCTTCCTGTGTGAACTCTGATCCCCACGTACCCCGGTGATCCATACATCATGACTGCGAAGGATCAATTCCATGGGCATGGTTTTATTCAGATAACAGCAATAATCAGGATCAGAAGTGAAAAGTAACTTACCGCCGCTGTCACGCTGCATGAATTTTGGGGTCATCGGTTTCAGATCGATCGTATTGATCTGCAGCAGTTCGGTGATAAGGTTTTTGTATTCGATCGTTTCCGAAAAATGATATCCTGTGTTTAAAAAATAAATCGGTATCGACCGGTCTATCCTGCTGATGAAGTGCAATAAAACGATACTATGGGTTTGGAATGATGAGGTGGTGAATACCTTTTTCCCATCTTCCCGGTATCCGATGATCCTGGTTTTAATTTCGTTGAAGTCCATGATAAAAAGTGAATTCACCGCAAATATAGGAAAATTTATATTCCCGTAATATATCAGGGCATCATATTCCATCCATATATATCCGTCCCGTCACCTTATGGTCCCAGAAGGTGTACAAGAAGGAAAAATGTTTAAAAAAAAATACCATTAAGTCAGAAAAATTACATCTTTGGCTGTATGAAAATGATTATTATCATTACCTTGTATTTGAGGATGCAAAAATTCTTAAACAGACACACGTATAACTTTTTTAACAACTAATGAATTAATTATGTCAAGAATAGGAACCATTGATTTCAGGGGTATGACCGGGCATAAATACACTTTTAATGTATACCCGCTCAAAAATCATTTTAGTAAGGATAAAGGTGCTGTTTATGTAGTGACACGGAGAATTGTTAAAGCTGACGGATTGGTTGACCATAATTTATTATTTGTGGGCACAACGGAAAATATATCAACGGTTCAGGATATGGTTGAAAAATCAGCTTGTTTTACGCGAGAACATGCCAATTGTATCTGTACCTATTGGGAAGATAATTCTGCAACGCGGGTTAAGATTAACGATGACCTGATCAATCATTATCATCCTCCCTGCAATTATGAATAACGTGAGGTGAATATCAGAATTATCCTTTTTCCTGACTTCCCCCCATCCATTTAGGTAACCGGTCGGGCAGGGATGGGGATTTACAAATCGACGGACAGTTCATAAAATTTCTTTAGGGAATCCATTTTCGGGATCCGGTAACTCCCGGTCTTTTTAAAAAACTAGTAATTTCTGTTTTAAGGCGAAGCAATTCAAGGACATGAAGATCCGGATTTATTTATTTTTATCAGGACTATGTATTTAACCATGGATTTTTATTGTATTGAATCCCCGATCGGCTGGTTGAAAATTCAGGGAGATGATCAATTTATCCATGAAATTTCATTTATTCCCGGAGAAACCCTGAACCGGGAAAACCCTCTCCTGAAATTTTGTGCTGAACAGCTGGATGCCTACTTCCTCGGAAAATTGAAAACTTTCGATGTTCCTATTACCATCCGCGGCACAGGATTCCAACAGCGGGTATTGAACAGGGTACGCGAAATTCCCTACGGCGTCACCCGGTCATACGCAGATATCGCACTGGAACTGGAAAAACCCCATGCAGTCAGGGCAGTTGGGAATGCGAATGGCAATAATCCCCTTGCCATCATCATCCCATGTCACAGGGTGATTGGGTCGGATGGTTCTCTTACGGGATATGCGGGTGGGATCTGGAGAAAAAAATGGTTGCTGCAGCATGAATTATCCAAAACTCCGCTACCTCTTTTTTCATCCGCTCCGTCTTGAGAGCTCCAACATTTCAAAAGCATAATGATGTTTTTTATCTGCCGGATGGAATTCCCTGGAAACTACGGACCATTTTTCCAAATCGATTTCAGGAAAATAGACATCTCCTTCAAAAGATCCCTTAACTACGGTCAAATATAATTTATCAGCAAGCGGATAAGCCTGACGGTAAATCTGTTCACCGCCGATGATAAAAATTTCCTCCTGGCTCATTTCCTCTGCATATTCGATGGCCTCCCCGAGTGAAGGAAAAACCAGGACATCCCTGATTTGCAGATCCCTGTTCCTGGAAATGACAACATTCGTCCTGCCGGGCAGTGGTTTTCCGATCGATTCCCAGGTTTTCCGTCCCATAATAATAAAATGACCCATCGTGATCCTTTTGAATTTCTTAAGGTCATCCGAAAGATGCCAGAGTAGTTTATTGTCACCTCCGATGATCCGCCGGTTGGCATGTGCTACTATAATCGAAACAATCATAGTGAATTCCCCCTGAAAAATTCGGTTATTGACATCCGCCTTTTCCCTTCCGGCTGCCACTCGATGATGTTTATCAATCCGTCAGCACATTGAAAATGAAGGTAGGAGCGGTTGTCTGTTTCGAACCTGCCGGGTTCAATTGCTGTTGACTTAACCGCTGCAGATACCCGGTAAACTTTATACACTGAGTTGTCAATTTCTGTCCATGCCGCCGGGTAAGGAGACAGTCCCCTTACAAAATTATGGATTTTTACCTGGCTCTGATCCCAGTCGATCCTGCACATCTCCCGGGTGATCTTCGGGGCAGGTTTTAATTCCGTTTGATCCTGCTGCACCTTTAATGAAAAATTTCCCGCTGCGATCGATCTGACTGTCTTAAGAACAAGCCGGGCACCCCGGATCATCAGCCGGTCATGCAGGGTACCCGCGTCATCATCAGGATACACGGGCTCTTCCTCCTGGTGGATGATATTCCCGGTATCGATCTCCTGTTTAATGAAAAAGGTGGTGACACCTGTTTTTTTTTCACCATTGATCAATACCCAGTTGACAGGAGCTGCGCCACGGTACTGGGGAAGCAGTGAAGCATGCAGGTTGAACGTACCGAGTTCCGGCATCGACCAGACCACTTCCGGCAACATCCTGAAAGCCACCACTACCTGCAGGTCGGCTTTATATTCTCTCAGGGTGCGGATGAATTCAGGATCCTTAAGATTCCGTGGCTGTAAAACAGGGATCTGACGGCCAAGAGCATATTCCTTCACCGGTGGGGAGGAAAGTTTTCTGCCTCTCCCCCTAGGCTTGTCAGGCGCTGTGATGACCGCTGCAACATTGAAATCATTATTGATCAGGATCTCCAGTGAAGGAATGGCAAATTCCGGGGTCCCCATAAATATGATCCTTACTTTTTTCATGATTATCCACTACTCAAAATCAGGGTATAACAGGTATTTTTTCCGCAGGGCTTTGTAATGGTTCAGCTCTTCGAGCCATGAAATCCGGATCTCCTCTTCGGTGAGACCCGCTTTGATCTGTTCCATCAATTCATCATTCCCCGCAAGTGTATTAAAATAGGAAGTAAAGAAATTTTCATCCCTTCCGGATTTATTATAGAATTCTATGACATAGCTGATCGTGAACCCGGGTACACGCTGCAGTTCCCTGAAATCCTTACCATAGCATTTCTGATCCTTGTACTTAGGGTCGGTGGCCCCTGGTACATTTTCAGGGGTGAAATCAAACTTCCCAAAGGATTTATCCGGGTATCCCACAACCTGGAAAGGAAAATCCGTACCCCTGCCGACACTCATCATGGTTCCTTCAAAAAAACACAACGAAGGATACAATCGGATCGACAGGTCATTCGGCAGGTTGGGCGAAGGACGTACCGGAAGGGAATACAGGTATTGATGCTCGTAATTCTCCACGGTGACCACATTCAGCCGGCAGGATTTCCCTCCGGAAAGCCATTTTTCACCATTGATCATTTTTGCCAGCTCTCCCACGGTCAGTCCGTGAACAACAGGAATCGGGTGCATTCCCACAAAGGACTGCTGGCCCTCGCGAAGTACGGGACCATCTACATAATCACCGTTGGGATTGGGACGGTCAAGGATAATCATTTCAATACCGTTCTCGGCACATGCCTCCATCATATAATGCATGGTGCTGATATAGGTATAAAACCGGGCCCCGACATCCTGAATATCAAAAACAACGATGTCAAGATCCTGCATCTGTTCAGTCGTTGGCTTCCGGTTGGACCCGTAAAGTGATACGATGGGCACCCCGGTCTTTTCATCCCGGGTATCCTCAATATGCTTTCCGGCATCCTCAACTCCCCGGAAACCGTGTTCAGGTGAAAAGATCTTTGTTACATTCAATTCCCTGGATATCAGGTAATCGACCAGGTGCCCGTCAAATACCATCGAAGTGTGGTTTACAACAAGTCCGATACGTTTATTTTTTAACGATCCTTCGTAAAGTTCATTCCTTTCCGCACCTGGAATGATCTGCTGTGCTGAAACTCCTGAGGTCAGGAGTAAGAAAAAAATAAATGCCTGGTAAAACCTTTCTTTCATGGAATCCTTTTTATTTTTATGACCAAAATCTGTTCTAAATTAGCACATTAATTAAAAAAATTCTTGAACCTTCCTCTTTTTATATCACAAAAGATAAGCAGACCCGGATCGAATACATTTTCCTCCATGATCCATAAAATCGCTATTCTGAGCATTGCTGTCGGTCTGGGAGTTATGATCCTCTCATTCATCATCATGCGCGGGTTTCAGGAGACCATTACCCATAAACTGGTGGGCTTTGGAGGCCATATCCAGATCACTAAATATACCCTCAATTCGACCTATGAAGAGCTGCCGATCGCCAAGGATGACAGTATTTACGAGGCGTTGCACAAAGTGAGTTTCATCGACCATATACAGGGTGTTGCTCATAAGGTCGGGCTTATCCAGACAGAAGAAGAAATACACGGGGTGGTTTTCAAGGGGGTGGATGAAAATTTCAACCAGGAAAGATTCGGACAGAGCCTTGTCGAAGGGGAATTCATCCATTTGAACGATACCGGTGTTTCATACGAGGTGATGATCAGTCAAAAAATCGCCGGACTGCTGAATCTGCATGTGGGAGAAGACATAAGGATATACTTCATTCAGAATCCACCGAGGATCAGGAGGCTGAACATTACCGGCATCTATTCATCCGGCATGGAAGAATTTGATGAAAAAACCATCATCGGCGATATTTCGGTGATTCAACAACTGAATGACTGGCGGTCTTCCCTGGTGGGCACCGTGGAAATTTTCATTGATGATTTCAATCAGCTCGACGAGGCTGAAAATTATCTTTTTGACATGGTCGATTATGACCTGTTCGTTGACAAGATCACCGACAAACACATTGAAATATTTGACTGGCTCAGCCTGGTGGGGAGAAACGTAACCATTTTACTCATTCTAATCCTTTTTGTGGCATCCTTCAATATGATCTCGGTATTGCTAATCCTGATCATGGAACGGACCCAGATGATAGGCATTCTCAAGGCTGTCGGTTCTTCCGACCGTATGATCAGAAAAATCTTTTCCTATCATGGCATCCGGCTGATCCTCTGGGGTCTTTTATGGGGAAACCTGATCGGCATCGGCCTGGGATGGATACAATCCAGGTTCAAACTCATCCCCCTGGATCCTGAAAACTATTATATGAATTATGTACCGATCAAATGGGAATGGATGGGCATTATCGGGATCAATCTGCTTGTGCTTGTCATCATCAGCCTGGTACTGATCATTCCCACACTGATCATTTCACGCATCGAACCGATACGGTCTATACGGTTTGACTGACGGATTTGTATTTCCTGAAAAAGCTGTTGATCTTCAGAAAAAACACACCCCAAACGGCTTCCCTGAAAATATGAATG
>JAGTVG010000291.1 GCA_018224645.1 Cyclobacteriaceae bacterium | reverse complement strand
CGGTTAGCGGCATTGGCAAAAATTTTCGCCAGATTCTCATCAGGCGCTATTTCTTTAAAAGCGGAATAAAACAGATCCACGAAGGATGCCTGGCTGTTCTGTTGCCGTTGCTGTGCAAGCTCCAGGGCCCTGTTGAAGTTCTGGTTTTCACTGTAGCCACTTAATCCTTTAAAAATATCAACCGGGGATACCTCCAGTGTAACATGCATGCCACCCTGAAGATCCAGGCCAAGGCTAAGTTCAGTTTCCTTAACTTCCTGGTATGTGTATTTGATCCCGAATAAATTATAAACAGGTTCAGTCCAGACAGAATCCAGGTAGGCCTGCTTTTTATAGAAATCAAGATTCCCCTTTTGATCAGTAGCATACTCAGTTGCATCATTCTGAACGCTTCTGGATATGAATGTAAATGAAAGATAATACACGCACAGCAATGTGATGATTGCTGTCAGTGTTATGATGAAACTTTTATTTTTCATGGAAATAGACTTTAAATTTTGCTGTATGAATTAGAAACATTAAAAAATCCAGGGAAAAATCCGGGTCTAAGGGGCATTGGGGGCAATAATGTGCTGAAATAAAGTCCTGAAAAAATTCAGTTCAGTCAGGGGATGTTTTATCTGGAACCAGTTTCTGACTGATATCAGGACGGGTATATATCCCAGCAAACTGGGAATGTTTTCCAGATGCAGCTGGAATGATGAAATGGTTGCCAGGTAATCCGGAAGATAGATTTGTGTTCCTTCATCCTGCCCAGGCTCCTGGTCCATATCTTTCTGATGCCGGGCAGTTTCCAGTTCATCTTCGATCCTGTCTTCGATCCTGTATTCAAAAACGGACAATGAAATGGAAAGGAGCCCGATCAGCAGTGTGACCGACCGTATTGTATGAGATATTTTTCCGGACAATTTCATTCCAATGAAACAGGAGGGCAAAAATACACTTAACCCGAAGAATTTACAAATTTTTCGCCCCAAGGGTTCGATTAAGTTTAATTTCCTGATATTCAATATAATAAAAAATCGGCATTATGCATGATAAAAATTCCTTCAAGAATGATCACCGGTGCCGGATGGATAATGAGCTTTTTCCCGGGCAGCAGGGGGTTATTAAAGGGGTATTCCTCCACCTCAACCGATTTTCCATTCCGGAGGGTCTTGACATTTTCAACCATCTGTTCGAGGTCGATGGATCCGGGCATGTCGAAATTCTGATATCCATTTTCATCAAAGGGCTGAAATTTCCTGGAGCGGTAATAATTATCCTGAGATACAAGGCAGATCCGGTCTTCTGAAAAACGCCAGTTCCCTGATAAACATTGTTTTACCGGAACCGCTTGCCCCCGTCACCCCGATTATATAAGGTTTATTCATTGGTCGGAAATAGATTTTTCCTGAAGATAACGTACCAGTTTACGGAATGCAATTCCCCGGTGGCTTATCCTGTTTTTTTCTTCGAGCATAAGCTGGGCAAAAGTTTTCTGATAACCCTCAGGTATAAAGACGGGATCATAACCAAATCCTTCAGATCCTTCCCGCACCCGGGTGATTTTCCCATGAACAATACCTTCGAATTGCCTGGGCCCGGAACGGTCGATCAGGGTAATGACCGTTCTGAACCTGGCCTTTCTATCCTTTATATCTATAAGTTTCCTGAGCAGCAGGTCAATATTATCGTCGCTGTTTTTCTGCGGGCCTGCATACCGGGCGGAATATATCCCGGGTTCATTGTTGATGGCAGGGACTTCAAGTCCCGTATCATCGGCAAAAGAGGGGATTTGAAATTTTCCGAAGATCGTTTTGGCTTTTTCGAATGAATTTCCTTCCAGAGTTTGCTGGTTTTCGGGAATTTCCTCGAAATATCCGATATCATCCAGTGAGAGGACCCTGAATGTTTTGCCCAGCATCTGGCGGATTTCCCTGACCTTATGCGGGTTATGGGTGACAAAACATAATTCCGTCATGTTTCTGCTCTACTGTACGCTGAGCAGCTCCACATCGAACATGAGATTTTCGTGGGGTCCGATGGCAGTACCGCTGCCCCGGCTACCGTAAGCCAGTACCGAGGGAACGTACAAAGTAATCTTGCCGCGTTCACCAATGTAGGACAATCCCTCATCCCAACCCTGGATCACCTGGCTGATGCCATGTGTATAGGAAAATGGTTCTCCACGGTCGTAGGATGAATCGAAGACCTTGCCGTCAAACAATTTTCCCGTATAATGTACCGACACTTTGTTGCCCCTTACAGGATTTGATCCCAATCCTTCATCAACGATCACATAGCGCAGCCCTGAGGATGATTTTGTGGCAACAATGTTATTTTCTTCCAGGTAGGCATCAATTTTCTGAATATCCTCCTGGAGCTGATTATATGGATTGTAAAATGTGGTCTTCTCACAGGATAATGAAAAAAAAACAAAAACCAATAAAATAATTATTCCTGAAGTTTTCATACTACTCTCCTTTTTTTGAATATCCATTAACTCGATCTTATTTACAAGAACCCCATTGGGTTTATTTAAATTGCCCAATCCCTCCTTTTAACGAATCCTGAATTACTGGGAGTTGACATGTTTCCACCCCTGAGAATAAGTTCACCTGAAGGTTAAAGCCCTTCCGAAATAAGATCCTTTTAGGGAAATCAGGTACAAATTTTCACAATTTACTTTGAATATTGGACAGTCACCCACTTTAATTTTTTTAAACCCTCATAAATTCGGCCATAATGATCCAGGTCCGAATCGAGATACGGTAAGGTGCGAGGTAGCTAAATAATAAATTCGTTAACCTGCGCATTCAGTTCCTCCTTATACTCCTGCAGTATGGTTTCGAATTTTCTAATGGTCTCATCGAAAGACAGCTCGCTTGATCCACCCGCAGCATTCCGGTGCCCTCCGCCATTGAAATGTTTTTTGGCAAGTTCATTGACGGAAAAATCCCCCTTTGAACGGAGCGATAACCTGATCCCTTCCTCCCTTTCAGTAATCAATACTCCCAGGACTACATTTTCAAGACTCAGGGCATAGTTAACAAGACCTTCCGTATCTCCCGTTTTGGAATTGAATTGCCGGAGGTCATAGGCATTGATCGCGATATAGGCAGTTTTATAATCTGCCAGAAATGTAAGTCTTTGACTTAACGCAAATCCAAGAAATTTGAGACGGCTGTATGAATTAGTGTCATATATGAGGCTGCCGACCTTGGTGGTATCACATCCGAGTTCCATGAGGTTGGCAGTCACATAATGAACATTCTGGGTGGTGTTTTTATATTTGAACTGCCCGGTGTCCGTCATGATGCCGGCATACAGGTTTTCCGCGATAAAAGGATCAATCAATTCCCTGTCACCGAGCTTCACAATAAATTCATAAATAAGTTCGGCGGTGGCAGCGGCATCAATGCTTGCATAGGAAAAATCAGCAAATTCTTCCGGGTCCAGATGATGATCGATGAGTATTTTCAATGCATTGCTCTGTGCTACAACAGGCCCCAATTGATCTATCCGCTTAAGGCTGTTGAAATCCAGGCAGAAAATTATATCCGCCTCCAGTAATATGGATTCAATTTCCTTATAATTCGATTCATTCAATACCATTACCCCCTCATGACCATCCATCCAATTCAGGAATTTCGGATAATCGGTCGTACTGATGACTGATACCCGGTGGTTTTTTTTGATCAGATAGCCCCTCAATCCAAGGGAAGATCCCAAAGCATCGGCATCTGGATTGGTATGCGGCATGATGGCGATCTTTTTTGAAGAGCTTAATAAGGTTTTAACGTCCTTAAAGTTCAGCATTAAATTCCCTTTTATATTCCTGATTTTTTCAAATTCCGGTGTAAAAGTGGCAATTAATTAATAAAAAACAAAAACCGGCCATTCAGAAAGTCCTATTCTCATGGCAGGAATGATTTTAAAAAATTATTGAAAGACTCATATAAATATGTCTATTTTTGCCAACAAAAAGAAATAATGAAACTGGATATAACCTTTACCATGATAAAGCCTGATGCAGTTGCAGAAGGAAATGCCGGGGCAATATTAAAAATGATCGAGGCTGCTGATTTCAAGGTCCTGGCCTTAAAACTTACCCGGTTAACCCCCGGTCAGGCGGCAAAATTTTATGAAGTGCATAAGGGGAAGCCATTTTATGAAAGTTTATGTGAATACATGTCATCGGGAAAAATTATAGCCATGATATTGTCGAAAAAGGATGCAGTCAAAGAATACAGGCAATTGATCGGTGCGACAGATCCTGCCAAGGCTGAAACCGGGACGATCCGGAAACTATATGCCAGATCAATTCAGGCAAATGCCGTCCATGGGTCTGATTCGGATGAGAATGCAGAAATTGAGGCTAATTTTTTCTTTTCGAGCCTGGAATATTTTAATTGACGGCCTTTTTGCGGTTGTCAGGAAGCAACGTGTTTCTTATTATACCGGAGCCAGAAATTATTGTAACCTTCTCCGATCGAAATTCTGATCTGTCTGGTCTGCAGTATTTCAAGGATGGCAAGGAAATTAAAAATAATGGCAATTTTAAGCGGATTATTCTGAATGATTTCACGGAATGATATTTTTTCCTTCCTGCGTAATTCTCCCAGAATATATTCCTTTTGTTCTTCTATTGTATATGGAAACTGGACAACCATATGAGATGGTTTGTTACTTTCGGTTATATACCGGTCCATGGCTTTTTCAAAAGCCTTCAGCAATTTATACAGATCCACATCCTGCAATTCAGATTCTGTATTGGTGAGTTCGGATAGTTTCCTGATTTCCCGGACCACATTTCCCCGTTTTTCCTTTACGATATGCTGTTCCTCAAGGGACTGAAATTCTTCAACAACCGATTTGTACTTTTTATATTCCAGAAGATGACGCACCAGTTCGTCCCTGGGATCGATTTCATTACCTTCTTCATCGAATGTCGGACGGGGGAGGAGTAACCTGGCCTTAATCCGCATCAATGTTGCGGCTATCACGATAAATTCACTGGCAACCTCAATATTCAATTCCTCCAGTTGCCGGATATAAGTCAGAAAATCATGGGTGATTATTGCAATGGGAATATCATAAATATCAAGTTCATCCCTTTCAATAAAAAAGAGCAGAAGGTCGAAAGGGCCTTCAAACAACGGCAACTTGATTTCAAATGACACGTCAGCTGAATTTTAGCAAAAAAAACATAAACATTTTCAAAGATAGGGTTATTATATACATTTGTTTAAGGCTAAAGAAAAAAAATGTATTTTTACATGTTACAATATTTATTGTCAGGCTATAAACAATTTAAGGTTTAACGGGTTGAACTTTGAATATCAAATGAATATATTATGTTAATAGAACCCGGTGATTTACTGAAAAAGATCAATTCCCCGGATGATCTTAAGAAGCTGGATCAGGTTCAGCTTGTTCAGCTTTCTCAGGAACTCAGACAATTCATTATCGATCAGGTATCCATTTATGGAGGTCATTTTGGTGCCAGTCTGGGGGTGGTAGAAATGACCATTGCCCTCCACTATGTATTCAATACGCCCAGGGATCTCCTTGTCTGGGATGTTGGCCATCAGGCCTACGGACATAAAATTCTTACCGGCCGGCGGGATTTATTTCATACCAACCGGACGTTTAAGGGATTATCCGGCTTCCCCAAAATATCGGAAAGTGAGTATGATACCTTCGGTGTCGGTCATTCCTCCACATCAATCTCGGCTGCTTTGGGGATGGCCATCGCTTCCAAATATAAAAATGACCCATCCAGGCAACATATTGCTGTGATCGGTGACGGTGCCATGACAGGAGGCATTGCTTTTGAGGCCATGAATCATGCTGGCGTTTCCAACTCAAACCTGATCATCGTTCTGAATGATAATTGTATGTCCATAGATCCCAATGTCGGGGCGTTGAAGGATTATCTTACGGACATTACGACCTCCCGGACCTATAACAAGATCAAGGATGAGGTATGGAACATACTGGGCAAGGTAAGTAAATTCGGCGTTAATGCCCGGGAGATTATTTCCCATGTTGAAAACAGTGTGAAATCGATGCTGTTGAGTCACAGCAATTTATTTGAATCTTTGAATTTACGATATTTTGGTCCGGTTGATGGTCATGATGTAAACCACCTTGTACATATCTTCAATGACCTGAAGGATATCCCGGGTCCTAAGATCCTTCATTGTGTAACGGTAAAAGGAAAGGGTTTTCTTCAGGCTGAAAAGGATCAGACGAAGTGGCATGCACCCGGTAAATTTGATAAACTCACCGGGGAGATCCACATAAAAACCCAGGATGCTCCGGAGCCTCCAAAGTACCAGCATGTTTTCGGTAAAACCCTGGTAGACCTGGCGAGGAAAAATGAAGCGATCATGGGGATCACACCAGCCATGCCCTCAGGCTCCTCCATGAACATGCTTATGAAGGAAATGCCTGAGCGGGCTTTTGATGTCGGAATTGCGGAACAACATGCTGTAACATTTTCTGCCGGGCTTGCAACACAGGGATTGATCCCGTATTGCAATATTTACAGTACATTTATGCAGCGAGCCTATGACCAGGTAATTCATGATGTCTGTCTTCAGAATCTGAAGGTTGTATTCTGCATGGACAGGGCGGGTCTTGTGGGCGCGGACGGGCCGACGCATCACGGAGCATACGATATTTCTTTTATGCGTGCCATCCCGAACCTGATCGTTTCAGCGCCCATGAATGAAATTGAATTGCGGAATCTGATGTACACGGCTCAATTACCTGGGGTAAAACATCCGATCAGCATCCGTTATCCGAGAGGACAGGGAGTTCTGGTGGATTGGGAAAAGCCGTATGAGGAAATTCCCATAGGTAGGGGACGAAGGATCGTTAAGGGTGAAGATATTGCGATTCTCACGATCGGACATGTGGGGAACGATGCATTGGAAGCGATCGATTTACTTGAAACAAAGGGGATATTTCCGGCACTTTATGATATGCGTTTTGTGAAGCCCCTCGATGAGGAATTGTTGCATGAAATTTTGACAGGCTTTAGGAAGATCGTAACCGTGGAAGACGGAGCCCTGATGGGTGGTTTTGGCAGTGCCATTCTTGAATTTTTGTCCGATCATGACTATAAAAATATCACGGTAAAAAGGCTGGGTATTCCGGACAGGGTCATAGAACACGGGGAACCAGCACAATTATTTAAAGAATGTAATTACGATTCAGCAGCAATTGCCAGGGCCGTCATTGATACCCTGGAAATTGTCTATTCATGAAAATAATTTATCATGCCATCTATTTTTTATTCTGAATCCGGAAAAGGACTGCCGGTCGTTTTTTTACATGGATATTGTGAAACGAGCATGATCTGGGCGGAATTTAAAAATTTTCTCTCCAGAAGAAACCGGGTCATCACCATCGATTTACCCGGATTTGGCAAAAGCCCCAGGTTGAATTATGCTTTCAGTCTTCAGGATATTGCCGCTGAAATCAAACAGGTGCTTGATGAACGGAAAGTTACAAGTTTTGTTCTGATCGGTCATTCCCTTGGCGGTTATGTGGCACTTGCTTTTGCGAAACAGTTCCCTTTTGCCCTGAAAGGCCTTGGATTATTTCATTCAAGCATTTTTGAAGATACACCTGACAAGAAGGAAAACAGGACTAAATTGATTGAATTTATAAAATCAAATGGTGTAAAGCCATTTATAAAAACTTTTATGCCCTCCCTTTTCTTCGAAAAAAACAGAAGGAATTTTGATGAACTTATCGATGAGTTATCAACGACTGCTGAAAAGACTTCCCCGGAAATGGCCATGGAATATGCCCGGGCCATGAGGGACCGGGTAAGCAGTGTCGATTTTATCAAAAGGTTCAGAAAACCTGTGATGTTCATCATTGGGGAAAAAGACCAGTCAATCCCCTTGAAGAAAAGCCTGGAACAGGCGGTGATCCCGGCAAACAGCCATGTACTGAGATTGAAAGATGTTGGACATATGGGGATGTACGAAAACACCGCGGATACGCTGAAATTTGTTCAGAAATTTGTCGCATTCTGCCGGTAAAAAACCCAACGGTAATTTCATTCATCAGCGCTTACCGGAATTTATATTTAAAGTCCGTTCCGTTTGATTTATCCTGATCTGTTTCCTGTAAATCTGCAAAAAGAATCTTTTCGCATTGAAATGTTCTATTTCTTCGTTAATACTGAAGTGACGCAAAAGAAATTAAAATAAGCTAATTTTTTGTTTGATTAATGAAGAAGTAATGATGTGCATGAAATAAGTTTGATTGAATTTTCGGACATATAAACTGGAATAATTACAATTTTTTTATATTTGTTTTCCATATAATTTTAATACCGGTGTTTAAATAGCCAAATTATATTAACTGCCAGGAGGATGGAATCATATTTATATCTTGAAAAATGGAACCTTATCGGCAGGTATATTGCATTTGCCATTGGGGCAATTGGAATATTGATGGCCGCATACCATTTTCTTCGCCTCATGTTGACCGTGGAACTAAAAAAAAGATATGATTTCATCAATCGATATGAAATACGATCGCTATGGACCAGTGCCTTATTGATCATTATCGCGATTGGATTTTATGTTAATACACTTGTCAATGAAGGTGAGATCATCTGGTTATTGGTCAGGGTATTTGTTACAATCATGGTGGGTTTGATTATCGGTGTAATCATTTCGAACTTACTGAAGTTCTATTATCCTTTTTATGTTGAAAAAAGGCTCAGGAAACTTCGATACACACCCAGGAAATCCCCCAAAACAGGTAAACCGATGAAATTACTCAGTGAGGAGGAGGAGGATGTGTACCTGGATGAGGGAATGCAGGCAGAAGAAAATGTCTTTTCCGTCGATTATGATGTCTGGATCGATGAAGAAACCGGACATACAAAGATTGAAAAATATGCAGGACATCTGGTTGCCCTTCAATGTCCGGAATGCAGCTATCAGACCCTGAAGGTAGTTAAGGAGGAAATTCTGGAATCCCCTACTGAAACGGAGGAAGGTGAGTTAATGAAATTCTATAAATGTGATTATTGCGGATATAAAGAAAGGAAGGCCTTCCGGGTGGCACGGCTGAAAAAAGTGGAAGGATACAATAAATCAAGTGCTGTGCTCTAAAAAATCCTGAACTATTCTGTTAATCCAAGTTTTCCACATTGATTGGTACGGATTGTGATCGTACCGCTCCATTCCCTTGGCGTATTGACATTGTTTGATTGTTCAAGTGCCTTAAAATTATACGTACCGGGTCCCAGTTCAACCGTGACACAACCTGATGTCTCACAGGCAGGGGCTTCTTCAAAAAAAGCGGTAATTGTACCTACGGATGAGCCTTCAATGGTAATATCAATGGGAGGTCCGTCAAAATTTGACCAGAACATAAATGAACCGTACTCAACATCTTCATCCAGAAAACCTTCACAGGATTCCATAAAAGCCGTTCCAGCGATCAGGAGGATCAGGATAAAAATTTTTCTGTTCATAATGGGATTAATTTATGATTAAAAAATTTAATTCAAAAATAGTATGACAAAAAAAAGGGAAGGCCTTCTGCCTTCCCAAATCGAAATTAACCTTAACGTTATGAAGAGAGTTTAGCGAGACAGTTTATAATAAGAGATGTTGTTGATTGTTGTTAATAAATCGCTCTTATTTAAAAGATTGTTGAGTTTTTGATCTTCATCATTCCTGGTTTCATATACCAGACTATGCTCATTGTTGTATATCTTATACAGGTCCTGAAGTATTTTAGTGTTAGTCTCCTTTTCGATTTCAGTTATGATCGTTTCAACAAGTTGATATTGTTCCCGTTCCAGGTCTTCCAGGTTATTTGTGCCGGCAAATGACATCTGGCTCAACAGGGTAAAAGTCGCCACCAGGATGCCCAGGATCAGTAATGTTAATTTTTTTATATTCTTCATGGTCATAGCGATTCTGTCACGAAACATGCAATGGTTATGCCAAAAAAATTAACATTCTGAAAATCAGCAATAAATAATCAGACCGGTCGATCAAAGCCGTTCAGTATTGTTCAAATCCGTACAGTATCTGAACGTTACTGTACTATTTACATGACAAAAAACCAGGCCATTACTGAATCCAGGAAATTTTTTCACCTATTGGTTTTCTTTTTCCCGCTGGCCATTTTCGGGGAATCCCGATATAAAAGAATCCGAGTAATCTGTCCTTGCTGTTCAGTCCGAAAAAGGATTTCGCCTCCTCTACATAAGTGATGCCACCGGTTCCCCAGTAACATCCGACACCGTAGGCAGCAGCAGTCAGATACATGTTCTGTACAGCACATGCTACCGATTCAATTTCCTCAATTTCAGGCAGTCTTTCCTTTTCGTCACGTTTCATGCCAATGGCTATCACATGGGAGGCCATTGCCGGTTTATGCCGTAAATTAATATATTTGTCTTCCTTGAAATCCCCGGCCTCCAGGCTTGTCTTTTTATAAAGTTCGGCCTGGAATTCGCCCAGTTTCTCCAGCCCGGCATCCTTGAATATGACAAATCTCCATGGTTCGGTAAGTTTATGTGTAGGGGCCATATTCGCATTTTCAATCATGTGGAGCACAATTTCATCATTTACTTTCTCTCCGGTATATAAATTCGGCAGGATTGACCTCCGGTGGTGCATCAAACGGTTTATTTCTTCTGTATTGAATTTCATGGAATAAGAATTTTATTGAATAAAAAATCAGCCTTAGATGATTGCGTG
>JAGTVG010000290.1 GCA_018224645.1 Cyclobacteriaceae bacterium | reverse complement strand
TGAATATTCTGAAGTAGCTACCAATCTTTATAATCCCTGTTTACCCGGAAGCCGGCTTGGAGTGACCAGCGCAGAACTTGGTGATGAACTTCCGGAAGGCATTACAGGGCTGCATTTTCACTCCCTTTGTGAGCAGAATTCGGATGCGCTTGAAAATACCCTTGTGGCGGTTGAAGAAAAATTTGGCCGTCATCTCAAAAACCTGCAGTGGATGAACATTGGCGGCGGACATCATTTCACCAGGAAGGATTATGACATTGACCGGTTTATCAGGATTATCTGTAATTTCAAAAAAAAATATGATTTGAACATCATTGCCGAACCCGGAGAGGCGATAGGATGGCAGACAGGATTTCTTGTAACCACCGTCCAGGATATTGTTGTTGCCAATGGATTTCAAACCGCCATGCTCGATGTTTCATTTTCAGCACACATGCCCGATTGCCTGGAAATGCCTTATAAACCCAAAATCTGGGGAGCTCTCGAACCGATGGCTGGTCTTCCTACCTACCGGATGGGAGGTGATACCTGTCTTTCCGGTGATTTTATGGGAGATTATTCATTCGAGGAACCTTTGAAGCCCGGCGACAGGATCATTTTTGATGATATGATCCATTATACGATGGTCAAAACCACCACCTTTAACGGTGTACCGCACCCTTCCATTGGCATCTGGCAGGCGGATCAATCTTTCCGCCTGGTCCGTTCCTTCGGATACGAGGATTATAAAGCCAGACTCAGCTGAAATATTCCTGCCTGCCTGCCATTCTAAAACTCATGCCAATACCTGAGGTGATGGCATGAATTTCAGGGTAAAGTAAATGAACCCGCAATAAAAAAGGGGAAGACCCTGATGTTTTTCATCGGATCCTTCCCCTCAAACTCTTTAAGCAGGGATCAGGCGATGGTCACTTCCTTTGTCAGGAAAACATCCTGCACGGCATTCAGTAATTCTATCCCCTCCTTCATCGGCCGCTGGAAGGCTTTCCGGCCGGAGATCAATCCCATTCCGCCAGCCCGTTTATTGATAACGGCCGTTCTAACCGCTTCAGCCAGATCTTTTTTCCCGGATCCTCCCCCGGAGTTGATCAGACCGATCCTTCCCATGTAGTTATTGATTACCTGGTAACGGGTTAAATCGATTGGATTATCCGAGGTAAATTCCGTATATACCTTTTCATGGGTTTTCCCGAAATTGATGGCTTTGAATCCACCGTTATTTTCAGGCTGTTTCTGCTTGATGATATCTGCCTTGATCGTCACGCCCAGATGATTGGCCTGGCTGGTAAGATCCGCTGCAGTGTGATAATCCACGCCATCTTTTTTGAACGCTGAATTTCTCAGGTAACACCATAAGACTGTGAACATGCCCCTGTCATGGGCAAATTCAAAGGCTTCCGAAATTTCAACGATCTGACGGCTGCTCTCCTCGGAACCGAAATAAATGGTTGCCCCTACACCGACACATCCCATATCATAAGCCTGGTCAATCCCGCTAAAAAGGATCTGGTCATACTTATTTGGATAGGTAAGCAGTTCGTTATGATTTATTTTCAGGATAAAAGGTATTTTATGGGCATATTTCCTTGCGACGGAACCTAATACCCCAAGGGTGGATGCTACGGCATTGCAGCCTCCTTCAAGGGCCAGTTTTACAATATTCTCACCATCGAAATAGATTGGATTGGGAGCAAATGAAGCTGAAGCAGTGTGTTCGATACCCTGGTCGACAGGCAATATCGACATATAACCGGTCCCGGCAAGCCGCCCGTGATTAAAATAGCCTGTAAGTTACGTAAAACCCGGATTGGCCGGTCTGTCTGGGAAAATATCCGGTCTACAAAATCAGGACCCGGAAGATGAAGATGTTCACTGGGAAATTTTGCTTTATATCCTAACAGCAGATCCCCTTCTTCGCCCAATAAATTTTGAATTTTCGATATCATATGATGTTTAATTTAAGGTATAAAAAGGATAATGTTAAAAAATAAGGACTCTTTCGAAAATTTGAAGTTCTAGGGAATAAAATTACTCCTTAAAAAATTAAAATAATATTGTCGGGAGAGTTTTATCTTCAGGTATATTTTTTAAGCAGTTCTTCCAGGATAGCTGAGGCAGGAATCCCATTTTTCAATTCAGGATCTGCCACAGGTTTACTGGCAACCAGCTTTAACGGGATCTCTCCTGCCCATACATCGAGGTCATAATCCGGGGCATCATCCTTGGGAGGGCCTGTCCTGATTTTTGCAGATGCGTCACGTATCGGAACCCTGATGACATGGGTAGCTTTTAATTCCTTTTTATTGGGTTCCCGGACCTCTTTCCATCTGCCCGGGAGAATATGATCAGAAATGATCCTGAGCGATTCATGTTTTTCCTCATCCGGCACCAGTTCCCCCTTCCCGAACAATACAACTGACCTATAGTTCATGGAATGATGGAATGCCGACCTTGCAAGGACAAATCCATCCACGAGCGTGACGGAAAGTGATAAATCTATACCCTCTGAAAGCTTTTTTATCATCCGGCTGGAAGTGGCACCATGGATATACAGATTCTCCTCACTTCTTCCATATAAGGTCGGAATGATCACCGGATAACCATCATGGATAAAAGCCATATGACATAAAAAGGATGCATCGAGGATCCGATAAATGGTTTCCTTATCGTAACTTCCCCGATCCGGCACCCTTTTAACACGAATTTTTTCAGTTGGCTTTTTCAATTTCCTGAGTGTTTATGACTATTTATCAGTAAATTTCTGTTCGAACCTGTAAAAATAGTTTTTATATATAAAAGATGAGCCGGCAAACAGAAAAATTGGTAAAAGAGGAGATAACATAAGATCAATGTATTCCTGATCCTTTCCCGTTAAATCAATTCAACGATTAATAAGATAAAACCTTCCAGCCTACTTAATGGATCCTGAAAAAAAGCCGGTATCAGCGCTTATTACTTTCGGATTTCATTAAATCGAGCATCGGGCACATAACTCCAAATATGATCGCAAACTGGAAGGCAGTGCTCCAGTTGCAGGCCCCAATGCCATCGGTGAAAAAATTCCAGCACCAGGAAACAATCGAGACTGTAACAAAGGTCAGCATGAAGATCACCGAAAACTCGATAAAAAAAGCTTTTGTTTTCATCTTCTTTTCCGCTAAGGTTCCTGGATGTATAACAAAAATCAAAATCAAAAAATTTCTGTTCAGTCTGATTTTTTCATGATATAGAATGCATACCCGAAATGGCTGTTGAATTCCGTGTAAATCTTGATTTCGGTCTCGACATCATGAAGGAGTTCGATCATGGGTTCACTGGCGGCATAATTCTTTTTCATCTGGACCACCCTTTTAGACAGGGGTTGATAATATTGTTCCCACCATGCTTCTTTCGGCAACAAAAAATCACGGATTAAGGTGAATCCCGACCTTGAAATGGCATTTTTACAGAAAGGATCGGATTGCATCGCAGGATATTCAATTTCCCAGAATTCCCTGGCTTTATCTGGTGGATTCAGGCTTGTCCATATCAATTCTGTCACCACAAGAGATCCTCCCGGTTTAAGATATTTCCTCCATTCCCTGAGGCCCTTTTCGAATCCGATAATATATATGCTTCCTTCTGACCAGATAAGGTCGAATTCCGCCTCCGAAAAGGGCAGATTATGCATGTCACCCAAAATTGTCGATATCTTTTTGTCAAGATTTTCTTCCCTGGCCCTGATTTTTAAATCCCGGAGGTAGGGCTCATGATTATCCAATGCGAGTATCTGACAGGGAGATAATCTGGCCAGTTCAAGGGTCTGGATACCGGTGCCACATCCGATGTCAAGAATGTTGGCCTGCTGGGAAAAAGCAGGCAGACTGTAGAAAGCTTTTCGCGTTGAAGCATTATCTCCGGGACCCTGCCGCGGCAACCCATCAAAAATGGTAAAAAACAGGTTTTCCATTGATTAATGAACAATTCCGGATGACTCGAATTATGTGCAAATTATTCAAAAATTGGAATATAAACAGATTTTAGTTTATTTAAATATCGGAAAGATCCTGCGGGAATCCCGGATATCGGCATATCCGGAGCACCTCTACAGGTGTCTCCGCGTATTAGGACGGGACAGAACCAGGGGAAAAGAATAATTTTCCGATTATATCAGGTCAATCATTAAAATTATGGAGGTTTATATCGGTTGTTCGGGATTTTATTACAGGGATTGGAAAAATGACTTTTACCCGGACGATCTTCAGAAGAAAAACTGGCTTTCCTTTTATGCTGAAAACTTTAACTCAGTCGAGATCAACAACAGTTTTTACAGGATCCCTGACAGGAAGGACCTGAAAAACTGGGCTGAAAAAACTCCTGCTCATTTCAGGTTTGTTTTCAAGGGCTATCAATTCATCACCCATAGAAAAAAACTGAATGTTGATCAGGCCCTGGTAAGATCACTTCACGATTTTTACGAAGGACTTTCTGTGATTGAACATAAAACGGCGGGTATCCTTTGGCAGTTCCCATCAAATTTTCCCTATGATTTCAGGAGGATCGAAAAATTTTCCACCCATCTGAAAAAGGAAATACCTAACTTTTTTGAATTCAGGAACCCTGTCTGGTTCAAAAAGGAAGTTTTTGATTTCATAGATCACCTGGGACTTGGTTTTTGTACTGTCTCAGCCCCTGGATTAGCCTATCAGGATGTATTTCCCTCCAGCCAGTGGATCTACCTGAGGCTGCACGGGGCAGATAAGTGGTATGATTATATGTATGAAGAAAAAGAGCTGAAGGAATTCAGGGACAGAATTCTGGAAATCAAACCGGATCAGGCATTCGTATTTTTCAATAATGATGTTGGGGCCCAGGCACCAAAAAATGCAGGGGAGCTGGTGGAAATGTTCAGAAAATCGTAAAAGCTTTATAAGCAGACCAAATAATAAAAAAACCTTTATCTGTGCCGAAGCCCATGAAATCAACTCATGAGGATGCGTTTTCCGGATTCATTACGCGGATTAGTGAAACGTTTTTTTCCTTCCCGCAATATTGGCCGCCATCCCTTTGAAAATAAAAATATGGAAAGGCAGGAGAAGATACCAGTATATTCTCCCAAAAATACCACGTGGCCTGAAAGTAGCTTTTTGAATTAAAAGATTTTCTCCCCCTTCTTCCCTGATTCTGAATTCAAGCCATGCTTCTCCCGGCAACTTCATTTCTGCAAAAAGCAACAGGCGACTATTTTTCCTGTCAGCCAGGATCACCCGCCAGAAATCCAGGGAATCCCCGGCTTTCAGATCGGTGGGGCTTCTCCTTCCCCTTCTTAATCCTACTCCTCCCGCCATTTTATCAATCAGTCCACGAACTTGCCATAAAAAATTACCATAATACCATCCCCTGGATCCGCCGATTGTCCATATATTCTCCTTAACATCCTCAACGTCCCCCTCAATGGAGATAACAGTTTCATCCACCATACAACCATGCTGTGGTACATCGACAAAATTCATGAATGTCCTATCCAGTTCAGGGTTGGTGATCGCATCCTTCCAGCTGGAAATGATCAGGTTCTGCCTGATCCGGCTGAAGGCACGTTCCACGGATTCACGGTAGGAAAAAAGATGCTGGGGTATGATATCAGCGATCCTGTTTTCACTGCAGATGACTTCATTCCTGATGCTGTCGACCAGATTTCTGGCCAGTGGGTAGGAGGTTGAAGTCACGAAATAAAGCCACAGTGATGACAACCTCGGTGTAAGCACAGGCAGGGTAAGTATCCAACGTTTAAGTTTGCGAATTTCAGCATACTGAAGAAGCATCTGACGGTAGGTAAGAATATCAGGTCCCCCGATGTCATAGGTCTCTCCATAGGTTTTCTGATTGAGTATCACTCCCATCAGATATTGCAGCACATTTGAAATTGCAATGGGTTGACACCGGCTGTTCAGCCATTTTGGTGTGATCATGACCGGTAATTTTTCAACCAGATCACGAATGATCTCAAAGGAAGCACTTCCTGACCCGATGATGATAGCCGCCCGTAATACTGTTACCGGGATCCCGCTTGAAGCCAGGTTTTGTTCAACTTTCATCCTTGATGATAAATGTTTACTCAGGGATTCATCATTAGCGATTCCCCCGAGATAAATAACCTGTTCTGCAGTTGTCGTTGCCAGGTATTGACTGAAAATACCGGAGGTTTTATCCTCAAGTACATCAAAATTACTGCCAGTGGAAGTCATGGAATGGATCAGGTAATAGGCAACATCGACATCACGGGGTAAATCAGTGACGGAGGACTGATCAATAAAATCAGATTCAAAAACCTTTATTTTCTGTTTCCATTTCTGATCATATTCAGTCAAATCAAGCCTGCGCCTGTCCCTGACCACACAATATACCTCATGATTATGCTGGAGCAATAAAGGCAGAAGCCTTTTCCCGATATATCCTGTTGTCCCTGTAAGTAAGATCCTGGCCATTATATAATACAATAGAAATTAGGGTGAAATTGTTTTTCATTACCAAAATAAAAAGAAAGTCATGAAAATTCGTTATATTATTATATAGAAACGCTTGATAATGACGATCTTAAAAAGCAAAATAAATTAAAATCCCGGATTAACAGGCAATAAGCAAATCGTTAGAGGTTGTAAGGATAAACATGAATATGAAATATACTTACATCTGTTAATATAATAAATTAAAAATATCATGGCTAAAAATACACCAAAGAAAGATTCCCGCCTGACAACATTCTTCGAGGATATCAAAGAAAATATCACTGAAGGTGCTCAGACGATCGGGAAAATATCATCAGAGCTGATCGAGGAAGTTAAAGAAAAAGCGGAGGAACTGTATGAGGCAGGTTCGGAAAAATATGAACAGGCGTCTGGTGTTGTCCATGGTTATATTGACCGATACAAAAATGATATAGAAATTAAATCGCTGAATAAAGACAAAAATGATCTGCTCACAAGATTCGGCAGCATTCTGTATCATGAATTCAAAAAGAACGGTACCATTTCGAAGAGATTTTTAACAACGAAAAAAATGTCCGCCTTAACATCAGAAATCGAAACGATCGATAAAAAGATATTAAAGAAGGGGCAATCCCTGGATAAAAAAAATGCTTAAGATGTATTTTCCATTTATTGTACCTTATGCATCTCATATCGATCCTTAAGATCCTCAAGATCGAATTGCTCCTTCATCGATGTCTTACCCGCATTGAATACCATGGTCCTATGCCTTTCAAGGGCATTCTTTTGTTCTTCATCACCGGCAAAAGTTAGAATACTGTTCAACCCTTCCATTAACCTGATCAGGACTGGTGGATTTCCATCCGCAAATTGTCTGATCTCATTAAATGAAGCATCCAGCATTCCACTGAAATTGGTGACCCGGGTTACCATCCTCAGTTGATCCTCTTCATCATAATGAAAACCCGTCGGAAAATCAGCCTGTGTGAGGGAACACATGATGGCTGATAAATTATCGATACATGTAATGGCCGTGTAGGGATCATTAATACCGGAGGATAAGGCACGCGAAGCAATCTGTACCATCTGGTGTATGGCAAATTCAGGATCCTGTGTAGGCGTTCTTTTTTTCCCCAGAATAATTGATTTTTTTATATCCTGTTTGGTTTCATCAATGATGTCGCCTGCTGAATACATTTGCATTAATTCCGATTTTTCAACAATAAAATCACCAGGTTTACACCCGATTACCATCAGCAGATTTTTTTCCCTGGCTATTTTCAACAATCCTTCGAAATCAATAACCTGTAAATATCCGCTTCCAACTGCATACACACAATCCCGCGTCTTCAGCCTATTTTTCATTTCCTTTACATCCATGGCTGCTTTACCTGCCGACCTGATTTCATTCCTGAGCGGAAACATTTCATGTATCCGCTTATTAAGGTTAGAAGCAATATCAGAAATAATCTGGTCTGCCTGTATGCTGACTGAGATATGATGAATAAATATAATAAGCAGAAAAATACTGATCATAGCTACGAGGATAGCAAACATCACGGATAAATTCGGAACAAATTCAATGGACTGTTCTGATTTGACTGTTCTTAAAACAAGCAGGCAGTAAATATAGGTAGCCAGGTATGTCCCCAGGACAAACTGGTTTATACGGTCATGCATGAAATTCCGAAGCATTCTGGAACCGAACTGGGAAGACGCCAGGGTGAGTACCACCAGAGTAATGGAAAAAACAATGCTGGCTACACCTAACATACCCGAAGCAATGGTAGAAAGTATGATCCGTGCAGATTCCACCCCGCCTGTTATAAAATAAAGGAAGATCTTGTCCGATTTTAGCTGGATCGTACTATCGATATATACCAAACCGAAAGAGGATCCTATCGCAATGAATACCAGAATAAGGGGAATAAACCAGAAGTTCGTTTGAAGATACTCCCATACATAAATAAATCTGGCCTTCATTAAAATTTAAATCAATGATACTGTCCGGATCAAAACCTGAACCGGATTCAGGTGGTACTATCATTTAATTAAAGCATATTTCCGGAAAATTGAAAATATTTTGCACGGAATTAAGGTTTCAGCCATCGGTATGATACGGCCGGATCCCTGACGCTGACCAATAATCTTTTATTTTCTGAAATTCCCTATTTATATTATTCAGGCATCATATGGAGAGCGAACGTGAAGGTTCTGACCGTATTCAATGCATGATAACCTGCTTCATATATGCTAATAATGTTACCTATTAGTCGGATTTAATGCCAGAGTAAGTAAAACGGTCATTCTCAATTTTTTTTCTGGGGGATTGCGTATTATTTCGTTCCTGAAAATTTACAATAAATCATGGTTAAAGTTCAATTTGTTAAATTTTTTAAAATTTTTAATGTTATGGTCATGAAAAAATTATGTGTTATTGGTTTGTTTTTGCTGATCAGTGCCGGAGTAAATGCGCAGAAGATCGGCATTAAAGTCGGTGCCAATTTTGCCGATGCGAAAATTGAAGAAGATGGCATTGTACTGGATACAAAGTCCAAAATAGGCATTGTTATCGGGATTGCAGCTGATTTTAAAATCGTCGGAGGTCTGGGAATCAACACCGGGGTTGATTTTGGGCAAAAGGGAACGAAATGGAGCGAAGAATTTATGGGTGCAGAGATCGAATTTGCCACAAAACTCAACTACATCATTATTCCGGCACGACTTGCCTATACCTTTGAAACAGGTAGTCTTGGCATTTTCATTGAGGCGGGTCCATATTTCGGAATCGGGCTTGATGGTAAAAGCGAAATCACCATGGATGGCGAGACTGAAGTAGAGGATGTTAAATTTGGCAGTGATGATGAGGCCGACCTGACCAATCCCGATATTGGTTTATCCGCCGGACTTGGTATATATGCGGGTCCAATCCGTGCGGCCATCAATTATGATCCGGGTCTTGTCAACATCAGCAACTTGGACAGCGGGTCCATTAAAACTGGATCAGTGATCATTAGTGTTGCTTTCCTGTTTATTAAGTAACAGGATTTTAGCAGACTAAGATTTAATGCATAGAATTCCCGTACCATGATAGGTATTTTTGCCGGGAATTCTATTCATTTTATTTTCCTTATCCGGGTCTGCCGGATCAGGTAAATAAGCAGTCAGATTTTATTCGTTTAATTCAAACTCCTAAAAATCTATGCATATCATACCCTGCGGGAAGTTAACTTTACTGTAAGTTTGTTCACCTCTATAAATCTTCCAGGTATCTCCGGTTTACTTCCTGCCAATTGATCACATTAAAAAAACTTGAAATGTATTCTGCCCGCCTGTTCTGGTATTTTAAATAATAGGCATGTTCCCAGACATCGATTCCAAGGATCGGGATCCCGGTTTTCCCAACGATTTTCGTCATCAATGGATTATCCTGGTTCGGGGTGGAAGTTATGAATAATCTATTTTCACCATCTTTACAGAGCCATGCCCATCCCGAACCGAAAACTGAAGCTGCCACGTCCGAAAAGGATTCCCTGAATTGATCGATTGAACCAAGATCACGTTCTATGCCACCGGCTACTTCCCCTTCCGGATCTCCACCTCCCTTCGGATCCATAATATTCCAGAACAAAGTGTGATTGTAATGGCCTCCCCCATTATTACGGATGGCTGTTTCACCAGGTACAATCTCGTTTAAAATTGATTCCAGGGACTTGCTTTTAAAAGATGACTTTTCCAATGCAGTGTTCAAGTTATCAACATATCCGGCATGATGCCTGGAATAGTGAATTTCCATAGTCCTTGCATCGATATGAGGCTCCAGTGCAGGATATTCATATGGAAGTTCCGGTAGAGTAAATCCCGTAATAGTCTGTATTTCTTCCGTTCCCTTATCTTTCCGTGTTGTACACGAGATAAATGGACTCACCATCGTTCCTGCTATGGTAGCTCCAGCTAATTTTATAAATCTTCTTTTTTTCATCATGTGCTGAAAAATTTTTTAAGGAAAATAACAATCATATAGTTCACTAACTAATTATAAATATGAAAGATTCCCGAATTTTCAAAATTTATATTATTATTTACCATTTGAGGTATTGAAAAGGTAGCCATACATGTCCTTCATGGTTTTATTCATAACAAAACCAGCTAATTTCCTGGTTAAAAATCGTGATAATATAAAATAAGTAAACCTGTTGCCGGATCCAGGTATATATAAACCTATTTTCCCAAGCTGGTCGAGGGTTGATTCCGCAACTTTACCAGGGTTGGCAACCGACGGCCGGATCAGCCCGTATTTTGGATTTGTTTTCCGGTAATTGGGCGTATCCGTTGCTCCTGCACAACAAGCCATCACGTCAATTCCGGATGGCTGGAATTCATGGT
>JAGTVG010000289.1 GCA_018224645.1 Cyclobacteriaceae bacterium | reverse complement strand
TAATGTAAGGGGAAGGAACGAAACCCTGAAACTGACAGCCCAGATCGCATTTACCAAAAGTATCCAGATATCGTATGGACTGCCTTTTATTGACAGAAAACAAAAGGTGGGTCTTAATTTTTTGTTTGATTACAGTTTAAATAAGAACACAAATATTGTAACCACTGATCATAAATATATTTTCCTGGACTCGGATAATTGGCTGAGGGAGCAGTATCAGGCGGGTGTATCCGTGACTTACCGGAACTCATTGTATAATCATCACACCTTTGGCTTAAATTTCAATCAGTCACAGGTTAACGATACTATCCTAGAACTCAATCCCAATTATTATACAGGCGGAACTTCCCAGGGATATTTCAGGATCTATTATTCCTTTGTCTATGACAGCCGGGATATTAAAGCCTATCCTTTATCGGGTAATTATTTTGCAGGGAGGATTGAAAAACTGGGTATCGGAGTGATCAATGAGGTGGATGTATTCGGGCTGACCGCTTTTTATAACCGGTTTATTGATCTTGGAAAACATTTTTATTTTACAGTTGGTGTTGGCGGAGCCCTGTACGCACCTGAAAAACAACCCTACAGCTTGTACAATTCCATGGGAAAAGTGCCCTTTACACTCCGGGGATATGAATTGTATGTGATTGAAGGACCATATTTTGTTCAGAATCAGTATACATTGAGAAAACGGCTTTTTCAGACGGAGACGAATCTGAGAAATATCCTTTCATCTAAACATTTCAGTAAGTTTCAACTGGCCCTGTATTTTAAATCATATTTTGACTTTGGGTATGTGAAAGCCTACCCGGAAAATGAAATGAACAAAAGATTCACGGATACCTTGATTTATGGCGGTGGCGCAGGATTTGATCTGGTAACGTTTTATGACCTCGTTTTTCGTTTTGAATACTCCATCAACAAAGCCGGAGAGCATGGATTTGTATTCGGGATAAGATCTCCTTTTTAAGCGATGACCTCCCTTCGAAGGGATGTCATCGCTTGCTTAAATCTCAGATTCATTTTATATTGATTGATCATAATATAAAATCATCATTCCCTGGATTTTTTAAATAAAAATGATAAATACGAGGCTGGATTATACCGGATTGACTCACGAGGAGGTTAACCTTTTCAGGCAGAAAACGGGTTATAATGTACTGGACAGCAAAACTCACCGGAATTTTCTCCATATCCTGAGAGGAATCGTCACCGAACCCATGTTCCTGTTGCTTACGGCTGCCTGTATCATCTATTTTATTACAAGTGCCTATATGGAAGGATTTGTCATGTTCGGTGCTATCCTGATCGTATCAGGCATATCCCTGTTTCAGGAATTACGAAGTGAAAACGCGCTCAATGCACTTAAAAAACTTACCGAACCCAACGCAAAAGTGATCAGAAAGGGAGAAATATCCGAAATCCCTACTGAAGAGATCGTTTTCGGGATCAAATCGTTATTCTGATTCTTCTGGAAGTTTACAATTTAATTTTGGTTACCTGACTTATCATCAGATCAAAGGCATGGATGGTTATTTCTCTTTTGAAACGCTTTCATAAACGACCACATCTCTTCTGTTGATTCCCGCTACAATCAACGGGCTCTTACCTTTAAAATATAATAATGACTCGACCATGCCGTGGAGGAAAAATCCACTTTGTGACGGATGTAAAACTTTAAATGAGGAAGGATCTCCAATATTTAATATTGTAAAACCTTTATTAGAATCATAATACCCTGTAGCAACATCATACGTGTGATCATTCCCGGTAATCAGAACATCCGGAAATTTATTTCCATCAAAGTTTCCCGTAACCATTTTCTTTATGGGAGCTACCTGCAGTGCAACTGGTAATTTTTCCCATACCAATTTACCTTTTTCATTCCATAATATATAACTGGAAGTGGTGTTCACATGCAATTTAAGATCAACACGGTTCAGGATCTGTTCATCAAATATTTCATCCATGGCCGTATAGCTGAATGAAGTGTAATCTTTAAATTTCTGTTTGAAAAAAGTTGATTGAGCCGCAAGTTCATCAAGATAATTGACGGGATATTCTTTCATATTTCCATGCTGATCCTCCCAATAGGCAGTCGTAACGGGATCAACATTACCATCCATATCAATATCCAGGCTGTAAATAGTCAAAGGATATTCAGAACTTACAGTGAAACGATGATTGTCACCCAGATTACCAAGAATATAATCGTCATCTCCGTCAAGATCCAGGTCCAAGTTAATTATTGAATACCATATTCCGTTTTTTATTTGTAGATCAGCATGATCCTGAACGGCCATTTCCCTGCCATTGATATTCTTCAGAATAATGACAGTATTCCATTCACGCGTAACAATCAAATCTTCCCAACCATCTCTGTCGTAGTCGCTCCACACTGCATCTGTTACCATACCAAGATTAAATTCTGATTTCTGGTTAACGGAATATTCCCCGTTTTCATTGATAAGTAACCATGATTCCGGAGCATAAGGAAATCTTGCCTTAACGACCCTGGCGCCGATAAACAGATCCAAGTCGCCATCATGGTCGAAATCAAAAGGTTTTACTATGGACGCAATAAATGGTGGAACAGGTAATGGTTGCCTCTTGAACGTTCCTTCTTCATTCAGGTACAGATAATGAACATATTCGCTGTTTTTCATATTTTCATATCCTCCGGCAATAGCAATTACATCATTGTCTCCGTCACCATCCACATCCAGGATGACCATATCCGATTCGGAAAATTCCTTTTTAATAGTCAAACCTTCGAGATCAGTTTGTTCAAAATAGTCACCATTCCATAGAAAGGCAGTTGTTGGAAGTTTATTTGTTGAACCAATAAGAAGATCTTCCATTCCATCTCCATTCAGATCTCCTTTGGCCATTTTAGGCCCGATCTGTGAAAACTTATGAGGAATGATTACCTGATGATAAGAGAAATCCATGTAATCTCCCTGCACGTGCTTATATTCAATAATGTCATTTCTTCTTTTGAACAGCATATTATCATCAGGCAATACAATTTTCAAGCTATTACCTGATTCTGATGAAGCTTCAGCAACCTCAATGGTTTGATTCGACTCAATATTTTTTAAAAGAGATACGTTTCCTGTTTCTGGCCAGGTAACTTTGATAGAATCGATCATATGATAATCAGAAAGGCCGAAATGGACGATAGGATATATCGATGAAGCATAACCCCTCGTTAAGAAATGTTCATGATATTGGTAATTACCTCCTGACCATAGTTCAACCTTGGCGCCGATCCCCATCGTATTTCCTTCATCCCCGGTTAACTTGATCTTGATATAATTACTTTGCTTCGCAGATCTTTCAATCGTATAATTTCTGTAAACAAAAGCCTTATCATCGATATTGTTGGTCACATAATCAAGATCCCCGTCATTATCCAGATCAACAAAGGATGCTCCATTGGAATATGAAGGAATCTGAGGCAGCCATTTATCAGAAACATTCACTAATTTAAAATGGTCCGTATTCAGGAAGGCTATATTGGAAACCTTAACAGCGGGAGCCCTGCCCATGACATGCTGTGCCGATGCCGTCAGTTCATAGGTCTTCATTTTATAAAAGGTCCAATCCTTATCAGTCAAATCCTTTGGATAACCATTGGCAATGATCAGGTCCTTGTCACCATCGTTATCATAATCAGCAAATAACGGAGACCAGCTCCATTCAGAATGATATACATCCATCATCTGCCCAACCTCACTGAAAGGCAGCAGTTCACCATCCAGTAAACCATTGCTTAAATGTAGCATATTCCTTAAATGCTGATGCTCGAAGCCATACAACTCATCATTCACATAATAGATATAACTGAAACCATTGATCGTCTGTCTTTTTTTATGATAGGATTCCGGCAACATATCCAGGGTTAAAATATCAGTAAAACCATCATTGTTCATATCGGCCACATCATTTCCCATCGATGATTTAGTCTGATATGACAGGTATCTACCAATCACATTTCTAAAAGTGCCATCCTTCTGATTCAGATACAGCAGATCATTGGCAATATAATCATTAGAGATATAGATATCCGGGTATCCATCCTTATTAAAATCACTTACGGCAATGCCTAGTCCATATCCTTCAATTACAATACCTGCTTCAATTGTTATATCCGTGAATTTCCCATCCCCATTATTCCTGTAAAACTTATCATTATTGTCTGCTGTACCATCGATAATTTTCGGGCGATATCTTGTAATTACATTCTTATTGAATATATTATTCATTACATACAGGTCCAGATCCCCATCCAGATCATAGTCCAGGAAAGCAGCGTGAACTGAATATCCTTCATCGGCAATTCCGAATTTTTCTGCCATTTCCTTAAAACGGGGAACCTTTTTATCATCTATTCCATGATTTACCCACAGGCGGTTTTTGCGTTTTTTAGGATCATTGTCGAAGGTTGATGTAAAATAAACATCCGGCAACCGATCACTGTTGATATCAGCGATAGTGACTCCGCTGAACCATTGATTATTGGAAAGACCTTCAAATGCTGAAGTGATTTCTTGAAATTGAAAATTTCCCCTGTTCAGGTAAATCCCCGGGGAAACCATATTCCCGGAAAAAACAATATCCTGCAGACCATCATCATTTAAATCAGCAATACCTACTCCCGCGCCATTATAGATATATTCAAAATTCATTACATGTAAACTGTCGGTTTCCGTAATTGTATTGATGAAATGTATACCTGTATGTTCAGGTTTGATAAGCCGGAATTTCTGCTTTTCTGAACAGGAAATAAACAACACAAAACCAATAAGAAAAAAGATATTCTTCATACCCGATTTAAATCAACACAATAACATCATTCCCCTGCAGGAAAATTATATGGATTAGAATTAGAATATGGAAAATTAATTCTATTCATTATTCAGTTCGTATACTATTACATCCTTACGATTTCTCCCGCCAATAACGAGGGGGATATCACCATCCAAAAAAATCAGTGATTCGATCATTCCATTTAAAAGAAGGCCACTCTCCGCGGGTCTCAAAAAATCAAAATTCCTGTTTCCCAGATTGATCATAACAATTCCTTTATTGGCATCATAATATCCTGTGCTCACATCATATGAATAATCGTTTCCTCCCATGATCACGTCAGGCAGATTATCGCCGGTTATGTCTCTGATAATTATATTTTTAACAGGGGAAACCTGAACCATATCCGGCAATTCTTCCCATTCAAAACCACGACCATTATTCCAAAGTATGTAACTGGACGATGCATTCATTTGAAATTCATGAATCACTCTTTCTCTTATTTCAGGGGTTAATATCTCATCTACTGAAGCATAACTGAAAGTTGCGTAGTCAGGAAATATCTTTGTTAAAAATGGGATTTGAGCAACCATTTCATCAAAATAATTGATAGGATATTCGGTCATTATATCATTTTGATCTTTCCAGTATGCTGTTAATATGGGATCAAGAGTACCATTTGTTTCAATATCAATGGGGTAGATTCTCATTGGATATCGTTCTGAAACCGTAAACCGATGGTTATTGCCGAGATTACCCAGTATAAAATCTATATTTCCATCCTTATCAAGATCATCGGCAGCTATTGAATACCAGTATCCATGAACCTTATCTATATTCTCATCCAGATGACTGGAAAGCCGCTGGCCTTCAATATTTTTTAGTATTGCTACAGAATTCCATTCTCTCGCTATGAACAGGTCCTCCCACCCATCACCGTCAAAATCACTCCATACCGCATCAGTGACCATACCCAAATTAAAATTCAATGAATTTTCTTCATTGAAATTGCCCCGGTCATTTATCAAGATCCAGCTATCATTCGCAAAAGGAAACATTTCTTTTTTTATCCTTGAGCCAATGAAAATATCCTGGTAGCCATCATGGTTAAAATCACATGAACGGATCACGGAAGCTGAAAATCCAGGAATCGGAAGCGGGATAGATTCAAATTTTTCATTGTTAATATTTACATATAAATAATGTTTATAATCATCATCACGACTATTGATGTATCCCCCTGCAACAGCTATCACATCCATATCCCCATCATTATCATAATCAATCACTTTAAGATCCGCTTCAGCAAAATCTTTGTGCGTGGTCAGTCCAGGTATATATGTTTCCTGGAATCCATGACCGGTGTTGATCATTACTTTGGTAGCCAACATGTTGGTTGCGCCGATAATAATATCTTCCAGTCCGTCACCGTTGATGTCCCCCTTTTCCATTATGGGACCTAATTGTGAGAACTTATGCGGTAAAATATTCTGATAGTTGAAAAAATCAATATAGTCCTCCTCCTGATGAACATAATTCAAAATGCTGTCCTTTTTGGTGAACAGGTAACCATCTCTTGTATAACGGGTATTATCCCCCTGTACAGTACCTTCTTTTTCCCGGACATGAATGATCTGATTTGCCGGCACATCACTGAGTTTAGTAACATGGTTACTTCCGGACCATGTTATTTTAATCGAGTCTATCCTTTCAGCATCCGACACTCCAAAATGAATGACCGGATCTACAGTTGATATATACCCCCGGGATAGAAATTTCTCCTGGTATTGATACTTGTCACCGGCCCATAATTCTATTTTGGCACCAATGGCTAATGTATTATTCTCGTCACCTGTAAGTTTGATCCGGATAAATCCCGCATTCTTTTTATTTTTTTCAATAGTATTATTCTTGAAAACAAAGGCAGGGTCATTTATATTGTTTACGACATAATCCAGGTCGCCGTCATTGTCAAGATCGACAAAAGCAGCCCCATAGGAGTAGGAAGGAACCGGGTTGAACCATTCATCGGATCTTTTCTCAAAATATTTTCCTTCCATATTTTCAAAAGCATAATTATGGGCCTTCACTGCCGGTGCCCTGCTCATTACATGTTTTTCATCCGCAATGGATCCATAAACTTCAGCCTTGTATTTTGTCCAATCCTTGTCAGTCAGATCTTTCGGATACCCATTGGAAATTAACAGGTCTTTGTCGCCATCATTGTCGTAATCGGCGAAGAGTGGCGACCAGCTCCATTCGGTCTGGTAAATGCCCAACAGTTGACCTATTTCACTGTAGGGGATCATCTCGTCCCTAATAAAACCATTGTGTTGATGAAGCATGTTCCTCAGATACTGATGTTCATAACCATACTTTTCATCCAGAAGATAAAATTTATAGCTGAATCCGTTTATTGTCTGTTTTTTCTTGTAATAGTACTCCGGCATCATGTCCAGCGTAAACATATCCATCAGACCGTCATTATTGATATCTGCCATATCATTGCCCATTGATGATTTTGTCTGATAGGAGAACAGATTGGCAATTTCATTCTTAAATGTTCCATTACGCTGATTGATGTAGAGCAGGTCATTGGAGACATAATCATTCGATATATAAATATCGGGATATCCATCCTTGTTAACATCAGCAACGGCTATTCCCAATCCAAATCCCTCATAAACAATACCTGCTTCAATAGTTACATTAGTAAAGGTATTATCTCCATTGTTCCGATAAAAGCTATCATTACTTATGGCGGAACCGTCCAGGATCTTTTCACGATAACTTGCCGAAAGCCGCTCAGTCACAAAATTATTCATTACATAAAGATCGAGATCACCATCTTGATCATAATCCAAAAAGGCTGCCTGAACAGAATATTTGTCATCATCTACGCCATATTCTTCCGCCTTATCGATAAAGGCAGGAATTCCGTCTTTGTTTAATCCCTGATTGATATAAAACCGGTTACGTCTAATCCGAGGATCTTTGTATGCAGTACAGGTTATATACAGATCAATCCAGCCATCGTTGTTAATATCAACAATAGAAATTCCACTATACCACGCTCCTGTATTTAATTCTTCGAAGGCAAAAGTGATATCCTCAAACTTAAAATTCCCCTGATTCAGATAGATTTTACTTGGAACCTGGTTCCCCGTAAACAGGATATCCGGTAGATCATCATTATTTAAATCAGCTACACCAACCCCGCCACCATTATAGATATATTCAAAATTCATGACATGAAGAGTGTCGGTTTCAACTACCGCATTGATAAAATCAATTCCGGTACGATCAACCTCCAACCGTTCAAATTTTGGCTTTTGCGAACATCCAAGTAAATTGATTACCAAAACAGCCAAAAAAAATCGTTTCATATTCAAATCATCACTTTTAAAAGTAACCAGCAAACAACGCATGGATAAAAACGAAATACAAATATAATGCAATGATAATCAACTTTCTTTGCATAATTATATCCCGAAAACGCAAACTCACCACTGATTCTCCTGTACGAATTCTCAAAGCTCAAGGTATGCGCAATTATCTATAGTCATCAGGTTTTTACCGCAGGTCAGTAAAAACAAAAAGTGGGCCCCTTGTTGAGGGAGCCCACTTCAGATTCATTTTGTTTTGTTTTTTTTACCTGTTCTGACTCAGGTTTCCGCCCATAAGGTCAATCTGACGCTGGGGAATTGGGAAATTCACATCTTCTGATCCCAGTTGGAAATCAGGATATAAACTACCAGCCCAAGGCATGGTTTTTTCATAGTTGTAGATCCTTTGTAACTCGTTTACAACATTGCCCCATCGCTGCTGGTCAAAATACCTGTGCCCTTCCAAACCCAGTTCGAGCTTCCTCTCCATCCTGACAGCAGCAATCGCTGTTGCCTGGTCTGCAAATGAAGGATAGGGATTGATCACGTAATTGGCAGCATTGGTAACACCATCAGCTTCCTTAACAAAACCTTCCGGATTGGCTGCCCGGTTTCGCACCAGGTTTACTTCTGCCAATCCAAGGTCTCCCTGACCAAGTTCCGCTTTACATTCAGCAATCATCAGCAATACATCAGCATATCGGATCATCCTGTAACCATTGGCAGTCCAGCCGGATGTCCAGTTACCCACTTCTGTATATTGTCCTTCCTGTGATTTTCTATAAACCTGTTTCTTTGGATTGTATGGTCCGGAATACGTCTGGTCACGGATCCAGTCACTACCGGTATGATCACCCCAGTCAAGATACGGGATACCCCTCCGGCCAACTGCCCAGTCCAATCTGGGATCCAGAGGCCCTGCATCTTCGGTAAACGGATCCTCAACAGCCAATCCCTGGTCACTTACAACCGGTTGATTATTATAGGAATGATCCAGCAAAGGCAATCCGCCTGATGTTCTGAAAGAATTCACAAATTCCTGTGCCGGATTAAAGAAACCGCAGCATCCACCGGGTGATCCTCCGCCTTT
>JAGTVG010000288.1 GCA_018224645.1 Cyclobacteriaceae bacterium | reverse complement strand
TCAGATATTCTGATAATCAATGACAAAAAAAGCATGACAATATTTTTCATGCGCTGTTATAATGCGCTGTTATACTGAATGATTAAGTTCTCTGTTGCTGTTCGGGAGAAACGATCGAAACGTAAGATCTATCCTTGATTCCTTTCTTGAATTCAACCATTCCATCCGATAATGCAAATAAGGTATGATCCTTGCCAATGCCAACGTTTACACCAGGGTGATGTTTTGTGCCGCGCTGTCTGACGATGATATTTCCTGCTTTGGCAAACTGGCCTCCAAATATTTTTACGCCAAGCCGTTTGCTTTCCGATTCTCTACCGTTCCTAGAACTTCCGGCTCCTTTTTTATGTGCCATATTCCTTAATTTTTAATTTCTTCAATGACTAACTTGGTAAATTGCTGACGATGGCCGTTTTTCTTTTTATAACCTTTTCTTCTTTTCTTTTTGAAAACGATCACTTTATCACCCTTCAGGTGCTCCACTATTTTACCGGTAACTATGGCTCCCTTGATTGTTGGATTGCCAACATTTACCTCACCGTCGTTGTCGAGGAGTAAAACTTTGTCAAAGTCGACCTTGTCCCCCGATTCTCCATTTAATCTGGGGGCAAAGATCTTCTGATCCTTAGTTACTTTAAATTGTTTGCCAGCTATATCAACAATTGCATACATGATTTCAGAATTTGAAACGGACTGCAAAGGTAAATTATTTTTGTATACTCACAAAATTTTATAAAATATATTCAAGTGAATATCTGATCGACAGGACCAGCATAATGATAAACAATCAGGCAATATCTTTCCTGGTTAGTTCGTGAATGTGAATGGCCTCATCCTTCAAATCATCTTCATGGTTTACGATAATTTCAACAGAATCATTGACGTATATTTTCAAATGTTGAATTCCGATAGCCGCAAAAGCAATCATCCGGTCCTTTTTAGGATCCAGGCCGGTGGATTCTATATCTATCACTGAAAAAGTCAGGGAACTCAGGGGCATCTTATCATGAATGGGCACCCGATTCAATTGATGATACCTCCACCACCATGGAGGTAAATCAGACATATTTTTCCGGGGCAATGACAACATGATAGAAATTTATGATATTTATAGAATACTGTTATTTAACAGGATTTGAAAGTTATTCGTTGAACGCGGATCTGTTAATTTAATATTTCTTTATTAATTTCAAAAACAGATCATTTTGATACTTTCCTGGTTAATATCCCGGATTAATATTAATTTATGCATATCATCAAGTTGTGGTAAACACAGGAAGTTAAGCAGGGAATCAAAAAAAGGTGTGAGTTAGCCGGAGATCAACTGTTAACAGGACCGGGAATTAATTCAGTTCAATCATAAAACATTTTATCATGAAGATTAAGCTTAATCCGTTAAAAATGAATCCCCTCCGGTTAACCACCCTTAAAAGAAGACGGAAAAAATCGGAATATTCGAAAAAGATCGGATTACCCCCGGGCCAGATTTTATATGTGGGCGATCATGACCAGGAACCGGTAAAAATAAACCTGGTAAAATATAATGAGTTTGAGGTAATTGAGCAGCATATTGAAGAATTCGATGAACTGGACGCGTACATGGACCCCGGATATACGATATGGGTTAACCTGGATGGGATCAATGATACAGGCTTGATGCAACAGGTATCCGAGAAGTTTAAATTTCATCCCCTCATGACCGAGGATATCATGAACACCGAACATTTACCGAAATCAGAGGAGCATGAGGACCACCTTTTTTTTACCCTTAAAATGATGCGGCTGGATTATGAAAATGGTGACCCAGGGATCATAAGCGAACATTTGAGCCTTGTTCTGGGTGAAAATTTTGTCATATCCTTTCAGGATAAGATCAAGGGTGATGTTTTTGATAATATACGTACCCGAATTCATTCTCCGAAATCGAGAATACGTAAAAAAAAGGCCGATTACCTGTTTTATGCGCTGATCGATTCGGTGGTCGACCAGTACTACGGCATAATGGAATTTATCCGTGATAGGATCGAGGAAATGGAAGATTATGTGCTGACAAATCCTTCTCAGAAATATATGGATCAAATTGTCGCCATAAAAAAACATCTGACCAATATCAGGAGGATCGTTTTACCTTTAAAGGGTGCTGTTGACAGAATATTTGCTGACGAATCGGAATATATCACCGGGGACACCTTTACTTATTTCAGGGATGTGCAGGATCATATCATTCACCTGGCAGATCATTTCGATGCTTTCCGGGAAGCGCTTACCTCCCTGATGGATATGTACATGTCGAACCTGAGCAACAACCTGAATGTCATCATGAAAACGCTGACCATATTTTCCCTCTTTTTTGTGCCCCTTACTTTTATTGCCGGGCTTTACGGGATGAATTTTCAGCATATGCCCGAACTGACATGGAAGTTTGGCTATCCGGCTGTTTTATTCCTGATGCTGGTCAGTGTGATTATCATGTTCATTTTTATGAGGCGAAGGGGATGGCTGTAAGTTACTTTCAGCAGCGTGGATATTCCTTTTTAATCCATCATAACCGGTCCTTTTTATAGCACTTTTTCCGAACAGGCCAAAAAAAGTATCCTCAGTCAACTCTTTCCAGCTATTTTTATCGAAATCAAATAATTCCTCCCTGGGTAGAAAATCCGGCTGTGAATGTGGTCTGGCGAAACGGTTCCAGGGACATACATCCTGACATATATCGCATCCAAAGATCCAATCCTTCATTTTCCCTTCGAATTCTTCAGGGATGTGGTCTTTCAATTCAATGGTCAGATAGGATATACATTTTGTGGCATCCATATGATAGGGCGATAATGCATTGGTCGGACAGGCATCCATACATCTAGTACAGGTTCCGCAATAGTCGGGGATGGGTCCATCCTCTATCAATTCAAGATCTGTGATCAATTCGGCGATGAAAAAATAACTGCCATGCTGTTTATTGATCAACATGGTGTTTTTGCCGATCCACCCCAGGCCGCTTTTTGCAGCCAGTTGCCGTTCCAGAACCGGTGCAGAATCAACAAACACCCTGCCATGGATCTCACCAATCCTGTTACTCAGCCGGGAGAGAAATTCTTTCAGCTTTTTTTTTAGAACAAAATGGTAATCTTTACCATAGGCATATTTTGATATTTTAAAATTATTTTCCTGGGGCAGTTTTTTTTCTGGATAATAGTTATAAAGAAGGCTTATGACTGATCTGGCTCCTTCAACAAGCCTTGATGGATCCAGGCGTTTATCGAAATGATTGGCCATATAATCCATTTTGCCGTGATATCCGTTGGCCAGCCATTTCTCCAGCCTGGGAGCCTCTTCATGAAAATATTCGGCTTTGGATATCCCGCAAAAATCGAATCCCGATTCTTTTGCTTCCTGTTTTACGATTGATGTATGTTCCCTTCGTGTATCTATCAGCATAAAATTAAAACAGGGTCCCGGTTTTACTGGGTGGGATCATTTTTAAATGTTTATAGGCTAATTCCGTGGCTTCACGTCCCCGGGAGGTCCGTTTGATATATCCTTCCTGAATCAGGAACGGTTCATAAACTTCTTCAATCGTTTCAGCTTCTTCTCCGCAGGCCGTTGCAATGGTGCTTATTCCGACAGGTCCCCCTTTGAATTTTTCAATGATGGTGGTCAGTATCCTGTTATCCATATCATCCAGGCCATGTTGATCGACATCCAGCGCTTTTAAGGCAATCTCAGCAATTTCCCTGTTAATGACCCCGGTTCCCTTGATATCTGCAAAATCACGGGTGCGGCGAAGTAAATTATTGGCAATCCGGGGGGTTCCCCTGCTTCGCCTGGCAATTTCATTGGCTGCGTCTTCCTCAATAGGTGTGTTCAGAATCCCTGCAGACCTTTTTACGATCTTCCGGAGAAGTTCTGAAGGATAGTACTCGAGCCTGGAATTGATTCCGAATCTCGACCGTAAAGGGGCAGTGAGTAATCCGGCACGTGTCGTGGCGCCTACAAGGGTGAAAGGATTTAATTTTATCTGAACTGACCGCGCATTCGGCCCTGAATCCAGAAGAATATCAATTTTATAATCCTCCATGGCGCTGTACAGGTATTCTTCCACCACCGGATTGAGCCGGTGTATTTCATCGATGAACAGCACATCATGTTGTTCCAGATTGGTCAGCAACCCGGCAAGATCGCTCGGTTTTTCGAGCACCGGACCTGAGCTTATCTTGATTTTTACGGCCAATTCGTTTGCAATGATATATGATAAAGTGGTCTTGCCCAATCCCGGGGGACCGTGCAGCAGGACATGGTCAAGGGCTTCACCTCTTTTTTTTGCTGCCAGAACAAATATTTTAAGGTTATCGACAATTTTTTCCTGACCGGTAAATTCCCCGAACTTTAATGGCCGGAGTACCTTATCCATTTCCCGGTCTTGCTGATTCAGGGAATCACTTTCGCCACTGAGATAATCCTCTCTCATTGAAATAAGTTATTTTCACTAAAATAATGATAAGATAAGATATTTCATAAAAAGGGTGTAATTTGGACCGGTTAAAGGTTTTTTCATGTTTGCCAAGAATAGAATACTCCCAGTAATTCTGATCCTCCTTGTTTTTATTGTCTGGAAAATCCGGCAGAATTCGGACAGGGAAGAACGGGTCTCATTCAATGGACAGACAATGGGGACATATTATAACATCATATATCTCCATCCTGATGGGGCCTTATTTAAAAAGGAGGTGGATTCACTTCTTGTAATCTGGAACAATTCTCTTTCCACCTATATAAAAGATTCCGAAATCTCCCGTTTTAACAGGTCCTCTGAACATTATTTTGAATCTCCTTATTTTTACCCGGTATTAAATAAAAGCCGGGAAATATATGAAGTCACAGGCGGAGCTTTTGATCCTACGGTCATGCCGCTGGTAAATGCATGGGGATTTGGTCCCGAAGAGCAGGAAATGCCTGATAGCAGCGAAGTGGAAAAATTATTAAAACATGTGAGCTACAGTTTTATTGACTTTGATTCCGTTCGTGTATGGAAAAAAAAGAATGGGGTTCAGCTTGATTTCAGTGCCATTGCCAAGGGTTACGGTGTTGATGTCGTCGGGGATTTTCTGGGCAGCAAGGGTATCGGGAATTATCTTGTCGATATTGGAGGGGAGATCACCTGTAAAGGTGTCAATGACCGTGGCATTCCCTGGACGACAGGGATAGAGGATCCGCAGGTACAATTCAGTGAAAGAAAGATTATGGCGGTGATTGAGGTCAGCAACAAGGGCATTGCCACTTCGGGGAATTACCGGAATTTTTATGTGGTGGATGGCCAGAAATATGCGCATACGATCAGTCCTTTTACGGGCTTTCCGGTACAGCATTCACTGCTGAGTGCGACTGTGGTCGCAGAAGATTGTATGACGGCAGATGGATTCGCCACCGCTTTTATGGTATTGGGGATTGATCCATCCATTCAGATACTGAACGATCATCCGGAACTTGATGCATATTTTATTTTCAGTGATGAACAGGGGAATTTGAAAACATATATGACAGAAGGATTCAACGCCATTCTCCAGAAAGATGTATGAAGGGAGGAGGGGTTGACAGACCAGCGAATTCCGGTATTATTGTTATGAAACTAACTTTATTCCATCTATGTGGGTAGACGCGCTCATATTATTTTTTTCAGCCTTTACAGGAGGGATCCTGTTCATACTTTTCCCGGGTTTCAGGAGGAAAAAATTTGATTTTATTCTGGTTTTTTCAGGTTCTTATCTCTTTTCTATCACAATTCTCCACATACTTCCAGAGGTTTATGCCCAGTATAACCAGCCATTCAAGATAGGCGCCTGGATCCTTGCAGGATTTTTATTGCAGATGATCCTTGGATCCATATCCTCCGGGATCGAACATGGCCATAGTCATCAACATGGCCAGATCCGCCTTCAGGGTATCAGTGCTGCCCCCCTGTTCCTGCTTATCGGTCTGGGAATCCATGCATTCCTGGAAGGGACCATTGTGGCACATCCTGTACGCTCTGCCATTCATAATCATTCAGGCGGGATCCTGTTGGGTATCGTTTTACATAAATTTCCAGCCGCCATTGCTTTAATGACAGTTTTTTTTCATCAGAAACAGAAGGTCCTTCTGGCATTGCTCTACCTGATCATTTTCAGTCTTGCTTCTCCCGCAGGACTGATCATAACTTCTTATGTCGGTAACTCATCGTTACTTTCAGTTAATGAAATGGCATTGTTATATGCCCTGGTAAGCGGTAGTTTTCTGCATATATCCACAACGATCTTTTTTGAATCAAGTCCGCATCATCACCTGGATGGATGGAGATTGTTCTGGATCTTTCTGGCCGTTTCACTTGCTTTGCTGCTCGAATTAGTCATATGATTTCAGATGATCATCCGGCCAGCCAGCGGCCGGAACTATACAGCGGAGCGGCATGGATCTGCTGATAATTCAATGTTTCCAGAGAAGATCCTGTGATTATATCATTTTTAAAATTAATTTCCATTACATTGGATTAATCAGGTGACATTACTATGTTGCGCCTTATTTGGAGAAAACCTGGTCATCTGGTTATAAATTTAATAGCCTTTCAGCATGAAAAATGATTTAAGGAAATACTGGAAAAGGAACCTCCTTTATCTTTCGGTCTTACTTGGGATCTGGTTTATCACCGTATTTTTCATATCCATAGTATTTGCGGATCAGCTTAATAAGATAAGGGCAGGAGGATTTAAACTTGGTTTCTGGTTTGCTCAGCAGGGGTCGATTTACATTTTTGTTGTACTGATTTTTATTTATGTCTGGTTGATGAACC
>JAGTVG010000287.1 GCA_018224645.1 Cyclobacteriaceae bacterium | reverse complement strand
CAGAAAAAATGATGGAGTAAAACATGAGAATTGGAAAAGTAACAAAAATTATCCTGGGCATTCTCCTCCTCGTTTTTGTTCTGATCCAGTTAGTTCCTTCTGAAATCCCTGAGGTATCCTTCGAGAATGAGGGTGACCTGTTCGCTATGCCAGGCATGGATGAAGAAGTGGCTGGGATCCTCAGAAATTCATGTTACGATTGCCATTCCAATGAAACCAGTTTTCCGTGGTATAGTTTTGTGGCACCCATGAAATGGCTTGTGGTAAAGGACATCAATGATGGCAGGAAAGAATTGAATTTTTCAGACTGGAATAATTTGGGAAAACGGGAACAGATCAAGATCCTGGAAGAAATGATGGAGGAAATTGAGGAAGGGAATATGCCGCTCCCCGTGTATACCATTATTCACCGGGATGCAAGGTTAAATGAAGATCAGAGGAATAAATTGTCTGAATGGACCGCGAGTGTTACTGAAAAAATTTTCGGGGAGTGATTGACTCCCCTTATCCTTTTTTCGCCCCCTGGTTTTACCTTTTCCTGGTAAATTCTTTTTTTATGATGGTCTCTTTCGAAATCCGGAAAAAGATCGTTTCGTATTATAGCATTTCCAGAATCCGATAAACCAATGAATAAATTAGCTTTTATTTTTTTTATGGCATTGAATACCATGGTGGCCGCACAGAACCATTATACTACCGGGGATGACATACAACAAAGCATTGAAGAACGTGAGGGGAAAAGGGAAGCCAGTATATTTAAGAATTACCCTGTACGTAATGTGGGTCCAGTCGTTCAGGGAGGCCGTATTTCGGATATCGCCGTAAATCCACAGAATTCCAAACAGTATTATGTCGCATTCGCCTCCGGAGGAGTTTTCAAGACCGTGAATAATGGCATAACCTTTACACCGGTTTTTGATCATCAGGGTAATCTGACCATCGGAGACATTGTGCTGTCTCCTTCCGATCCTGACCAGTTGTGGGTAGGAACAGGCGAAAACAACAGTTCCAGATCGAGTTATGCCGGATCGGGCATTTATAAATCCCTTGACGGGGGAACGACCTGGTCGTTTGTTGGTCTGGAAGCCATTCAGCATACAGGAAGGATCATCATCCATCCTGATGATCCGCAAACCGTCTGGGTGGCGGCCATGGGAAACCTTTATTCGCATAATCCGGAACGTGGGGTATATAAAACCGTCAATGGAGGACAGACATGGGACAAAACATTGTTTTTGAATGACAGCACGGGGGCCATTGACCTCCTCATCCATCCTGAAGAACCCGATGTGCTGTGGGCCACCATGTGGGAAAGAACGAGGAAGGCCTGGGATTTCAAAGGCCATGGTCCAGGATCGGGGATCTATAAATCGGAGGACGGTGGAAATACATGGCGGAAAGTAATGAAGGGTATCAAAAATCCCGGCATGGCGGGACGGATAGGGATAGACATCTGCCGTTCGCAGCCGCAGATCCTTTATGCCCTGGTCGATAACCAGATGGAAACCAAGAAGGAAAAAGAACGTAATTCCGATGAATTTCTGCCCGGTGATTTTATCCGTATGGAACCTGAAATATTTTTAGCGCTCGACAACGATAAATTGAATGATTTCCTGAAAAATAATGACTTTCCTGAAAAATATACTGCCGAAATGGTTAAGCAGGAGATCAGGGCAGGGAAATATAAGCCCGATGCCCTCACCGAATACCTTGGGGATGCAAACACTGCCCTGTTCGAGGCTGAAATCACCGGTGCGGAAATCTATAAATCCGTGGATTCTGGTGAGTCATGGGAAATAACCCACGATTTCTGGCTGGAGGGAGTGTATTATACCTATGGATATTATTTCGGGGAAATAAGGATCTCACCAAATGATCCGGAAAAGATCTTTGTTTTTGGCGTACCCCTTTTGAAATCCACTGACGGCGGGGGTAACTTTCACCGGATCGATACCATTGGGGATGTTCATGCCGACCATCAGGCCATGTGGATCAATCCTGAAGATCCTGCCCACATCCTGCTTGGAAATGATGGCGGATTGTATGTCACCTATGATGAAGGGGCTGCCTGGGAGCATATCAATAATATTCCGGCCGGTCAGTTTTATACAGTCAATGTGGACATGGAAATTCCTTATAATATTTATGGCGGATTGCAGGATAATGGTATCCTGTATGGTCCGTCGAACTCCGTCCCCAATGAAACAAAACCCTGGGAATATCTTTTCGGAGGTGATGGCATGTTTGTGATCCCCGATCCAAGGAATATCCATCGGGTTTATCTTGGTTATCAGTTCGGGAATTATTACCGGCTCAACACAAGGAATGGGAGACGGGAATTCATAGCACCAAAACATGATATCGGGGAAGATCCCCTCCGGTACAACTGGCGGACACCGCTGGTCATGAGCGATCACAATCCGGACATTCTGTATGTTGGCGCACAGAAAATTTTCAGAACCATGGACAGGGGCGAGCATTGGAAAGCGCTCAGCGGAGATCTGACCAGGGACCTGGAAAATGGTAACGTACCCTATTCAACAATCACATGCATTGAAGAATCCCCGGAATCCTTTGGATTGCTATACGTCGGGACAGACGATGGACTTGTGCAGGTATCCCGGAATGGCGGGTATAATTGGGATCTGAAAACGGTCGGGCTGCCCGAAAAAAAGTGGGTGACCTGCCTCTTTGCCTCCCCGCACAGGGAATCAAAAGTATATCTTTCCCTCACCGGGTACAGGGAAGATGATTTTTCCACCTATGTGTACCGTTCAAACGATTATGGGGATACCTGGGAATCTATCAGCGGGAATATCCATCATGAAGGGGTGAATGTAATCCTGGAAGATCCGGTTACAGAGGGCCTGTTGTATCTGGGTACCGATCATGGCATATATCTTTCCTTCAAGGACGGCAATGGCTGGCATCTGATGGCACCGGTCCCGAATGTAGCCACCTATGATATGGTGATTCATCCCAAAGCCCATGACCTTGTTGTGGGTACCCATGGCCGCAGTATTTATGTTCTGCCGCTGGAACCTGTAAGGGAAATTGCCGGGAAGGATGTGAACCATGATTTTGTGGTTTTCTCGCCTGAAAAGATCAGGCATACGGAAAATTGGGGTGAAAAGAGATACCCTTTTTCCAATGTCAATCGGCCGGCATGCAGGATTCTTTATTTTTCACCTGAACCGGGAGGGAAAATCATGTTTGAAGTGTTTCTGGATGGGATAAAAGTCCGGGAAGAATCATTCACTGCGGCCGATAAAGGATTTAATTATTTTAACTGGGACCTGAAGATCAACCCGGCTGATGATAAAAAGATCAGTAAACCCGATACACACGTGTATGCGCCAAAAGGAAAATATGAAGTGAAATTCACATTTGCTGACCAGGTCGGGTCAGCGGAAATTATCATTGAGTGAATTACTTTTCCCCGGCAAAATACACGATCTCAGGGAAAAATTCAAAAAAATCCATTTCGAAATCTAGATAAAGTTCACGCAGGTCGCCGGCGGCATTTTCCATCCCGGAATTATGGATTGTCCGCCGGGATAAACCTTTCAGGGATTTATCAATGCCGTCAATCGTAGAATAATTGACAAGCCAGTTGTACTTAATCATATAGGGAAGCATGTTTTTCGCCTTTGGAGGTATGATTTCAAGGTGTTCCTGCAGGATACGGTATACATGGTCTGCAAATTCTCCAAGTGGCTTTTCCGCATAATTCCCCCAGTTTTTAGCCAGGAAATGATCATAAAAAAGATCGATGATCACGCCTGAATAATGCCTGTACTTATCGCGGATCCGTTTACGGCTCCGTCTGAATACAAAATGATTATCAGTAAATTCATCGATTTTCCTGTGTAAAAGAATTCCCTCGATGATTCCGGGATCAAAATGGAGGAATTGTGTCCCTTTGACGAAATCTCCGATAAAATTACCCACCAGGAGGCTTTCGGAATCCCTGGCAAGATATGCATGTGCAAGAAAATTCATGAAAATTCAGAATCTGGAATCACAAATATAAACAATCCCTGTGGATCATTGCTGATACTGACTCCCGGAGATCATTTTTGATGCTAAACGCGGAAATCAGGAACCGGATTTTTATATATTTACCGGCAGGTATAATTCATCCCGTATATGCAAATGACTGAAGATATCCTGGGAAGGGTCCTGTTTGATTTCCTGAAGCATGAAGGAGATCAATCGATACTGGTTCATACAAGTTATGGTGCGGATGAAACCTATGACATGAAATATTTTTTCAGGGACTTTGAAGATATGCCGGATCTCGAACAATATGCTCTTTCCCTCTGTTCCGGCAGGATCCTCGATATTGGTGCCGGGGCCGGATCACATGCCCTGTGTTTACAGCAGCAAGGGCATGATGTAACTGCAATGGATATTTCGCAAGGTTGTGTAAATGTAATGGCAGGCCGTGGACTCAGGAAAGTATTGCACCTTGATATATATAATATGCAGGAGGGTGGTTACAATACGTTGTTACTCCTGATGAATGGTATAGGGATTACCGGAAATCTGAAGGGATTAGTACGCTTTCTGGATAAAGCGGCTGAAATAACATCCAGCAGGGCACAGGTCATCTTTGATTCCACCGATGTTTCCTATGTGATTAATGAAAAACCGGGAGAGAAGGATGGATACCCGGGTGAGGTGGAATACCAGTTTGAATACCTGGGGGATGAAGGTCCCTGGTTCGAATGGTTGTATGTCGACCAGGAGAAATTAGTCCAGGTTTGCGACCGTTCCGCATGGTTGCCGCAAATAGTATATGAGCATAACCAGGGCCACTACCTGGCCAGATTATTGAAGAAATATTGAAGAAATGCAGGCGTTATATCAATGAAAACCGGGGTCCTTAACTTATTATCATCATATTAAGTATATTATAAAGGCAAATGCATATTTCTAATTGACATTATGTCGGTGAAGGACTATTATAAAATATTAAACATCGACAGGCATGCTTCAGATCAGGAAGTTAAAAAAGCTTATCGCGAACTGGCATTAAAATTTCATCCCGATAAATCAAAATTTGATAATGCGCACCAGAAATTTACTGAGATAAATGAAGCTTATCAGACCCTGGGACGGAAGTACAGCCGGGAGAATTATAATTTCATTTTTGACTATGAGCAGCTCAATAAAATGCGGATCAGGACCGAATCTACTTTCACTACCGTCTCTGATTGGGGGCAGGAAGTCAAAAGAAAGGCCAGGCAGCATGATCGTCCTGCTTATGCGAGGAATGAGGATGATGATATTGACCTCAGGCCCTACGTGAAATCAGTAAGGGTCGTATCGGTACTGAGTTTTCTTTTTGCATTCCTGGTGATCCTCGATTATTTCCTGCCTAAAAGTACCTACGATCAGACTGTTCAGACTAAACTCGCTACCTATAAATCGACCAACACCATAGTGATCGCCACAGAAGATTTTGAGTTTCCTTTAAGTTACAGCTATTCAAAACTTATCCACAGTGGTGATAAAGCCGTTGTTTCACTTTCTCCGATATTCAGGATCCATTATGACCTTTCAGTGGATACTGGCATCGACTCCTTTGTTTTCAGGCCTCATTACAGTATTTACAATGTTTTTTCCTTCTTCCTGATCATTCTGCTGGCTACTTCCTATATCGGGATGTTTCAGAAAAAGGAAAATCCCGAACTGATATTTTCAGCGGGAGTTGCAAATGTATTTTTATCCCTGCTGGTTATGTACCTGATCTATATTTAACGGGGTGTTTATCCCTGTCCGGCTTCACCCGGGGTGGAAATCTCATCATTTCTCTTTTTCGGATCCTTAAAAGCAGGCTGTTTGCATCCCACCCATGTAAAACGCTGTAGAACAAAATCGAGATTACTGGCTGAGGCCTTGCTGGCTGTATTTCCACCGGTCATATGATAGTTTTCAAAACTTTCATTCGGATCGAGGTAGAAATTGCCAACCATATTGAAGGTGATGGGCGTATTGGTAATGGTCATCCTGTCTATAACTACTTCCTTGAATTTTTCATTGGTTGTAAACACGCTGCAGAAAAGCGAGCCTTTTTTATCAGCTGTTTCAGCTGCCAGTTCAAGGGAGTGTATTGAATTTTTTGTTTTGATAAAAAATCCGACAGGTCCAAAATGTTCATTCTGGTATAATTCCTTCTGGGCGGGAGCCAGCTCCATGATCATGGGTGACAGGGTACGTGCATTCTTGTATTCGGGGTGCTGGAATGGGGCCGATTTGTAAAGCAGCCGGCCATTCTGTTTTTCCAGTTTTTCAATTTCCTGAATTGTCGATGGATTAAGAATGGCTCCCAGCATCTGTGCGCCTTTTTCATTATTGATCAAGGCAGCCAGTTGATCAATGAATTTCTCAACAAAGGTTTCATAGCTGACCAGCCCTTCACCGGTCATGATCCCATTTTCAGGGATAAAGATGTTCTGGGGGGTGTTGTTCATCTGGCCGGAGAAAAGAGATAATGAGATCACCAGGTTCTTAATGACTTCATCAATATCATCCGCCGAATCGAGTATGACTGAATTAACACTGAATTTTTCCGTAAATACCGTCTTATTCCTTACCGTATCAAGGTAATCCACCATCAGGCAGGAACCTTTATAGTCGATCAATTTTATATCCCTGTGTTCTACCAGTGATTTGATGAATTCCTCATCATCACTGTCCACTGCCAGCTGGCAAACATTCGGATCATATCCATGTTCACTGAAGACTTTCTGAATTTCTGAAACCACGATGGCTACCGGGAGAATGGAAAATGAGTGGGGCTTGACAATAACGGGATTGCCGGTGATCAGACTGGCAAAAATGCTGGGTGTTGTATCCCTTGACGGGAAATAGGGACATCCGATGATCAGGCTGATCCCTTTTGGTACCGGTATCCAGGATTTCCCAAGTTTAATCCCGAATTCATCCTGAACAATCAGCCCAAAACGTGATTCCGGGTATCTTTTCAATGCTTCGTAACCTGAAGCGATGGCATTGAGTGCACGCTGGGCTGCATGCGGTCCGGATACCTGGAAAGCCATGATATATCCCATACCGGTCGTATGCATGGTAGCGAACGCAATTTCGAAGAACCGGCTTTGGATTCGTTCAAGGGATTCAAGAAGGAGTCCTGCCCTGTCTTCGGGAGAAATCTTCCTCCATTTATGGAATTCATTCCTTGCCCTCTCAATCAATGTCATCAGATCGAAGGTAGGATAGAGTACATTCAACTTCTGCCGCAGGAAAGGGGATTCTTCATCACCTTCCCAGGTATTCGGCATGGCCTGCCTTAATCCTTCAAATTTCCTGTTTATATTTGATTTAAATTTCTGGTATCCTTCCTCGATGGAATTTTCACCATAAATTTTATCGCTCGGCAATTCCGAATAATGATTGAAAAAAAATCCCTGATTGAGGGATTTTATGGGTTCGGCTATTAATGTTTGATATTTTTCAAATAATGTCATTATTAAGAAAAATGCAATTTAAACGGCTATTTAGGATAAATTAGTGAAAAAATAACAATTACATTTTGATTCGGCTATATTCTTATTAAAAATAACGTATCCTGGGAAAAGGAGTTAACGAATTCGGACTTTTTTTTCGTAGTTTTCATTATTTACCAGGAGCGCTGCCGGTTACCGGAAAGCAGAGGGCTCGAATATTTTTCCGGTTTACTAAAAAAGGGTGGTTTCACCCTGAAATTTCGCATAAAATGAAAGAAATTACTGCATCGGTCATTACAGTTGGAACAGAAATTCTCTTCGGGCTAATTCTCGATACCAATTCGCAGTTTATCAGCAATGCATTAACCGGGATTGGGGTCAGGGTGGTATTAAAATCCTCGGTCGGGGATGAACGGAAAAAGATCCTTGAAATGCTGAAATATGCTTCAACAAAATCCACACTGGTTCTGATTACCGGAGGTCTTGGACCCACCAATGATGACATTACCAAAAAATGCCTCTCGGAATTTTTTGATTCCCCGTTGCAGATGAATCCAGGGGCACTGGAAGAAGTAAGTGCCTATTTTGCAAAACGAGGGATTCCCCTGACAGAGATCAACAGGAAACAGGCGGAAATGCCTCAGCTGGCGAGGATGATCACCAATGAAATGGGGACCGCGCCGGGAATGTGGCTTGAAAAAAATGGCCGTGTGTTCATTTCCATGCCTGGTGTACCCCATGAGATGCATCATATGCTCATGACCAGGGTGATCCCGGATATCAGGGGGAAATATCAAACACCGGTAATCCAGCATAAACTTATCATGACTGCGGGGATCGGAGAATCCTGGCTTGCTGAAAGAATTTCAGGTTGGGAAAAAAATCTGCCCGGTCATATATCACTGGCCTACCTGCCGGGCTATGGCCAGGTAAAATTAAGGCTGACAGGAACAAGCGATGATGCAGGTGCCTTACAGGCCGAATTGAATGAAATTTCAAATGATTTGGGAAAAATAATTCCCGAATATATTTACGGCGCAGACGGGTTGACTTTGGAGGAAAGAATCGGCCAGATACTCACGGTACGGCAGGAAAACATATCTCTCGCAGAAAGTTGCACGGGAGGATATATCGGTCACCTGCTGACCACGGTTCCGGGCAGTTCAAGGTATTTTACCGGAGGACTCATTGCTTATCATAACGATATTAAAACCGGACAATTGGCAGTATCAGAAGTGACATTATTGAAATATGGCGCCGTGAGCGAGGAGACAGTCAGGGAAATGGCCGCAGGATGCAGGAAACTTTTCAATACCCATTATGCTATTGCCACCAGCGGTATTGCAGGTCCATCCGGTGGATCCCCTGAAAAACCGGTAGGTACAATCTGGATGGCAGTTGCGGATGAATCCGGTACGGTAACAAGGAAGATCATTATTCCCAAGGACAGGATCAACACCATCAGATATGCATCTGTTGCCTCCTTGATCCTGTTCTGGCAAAGAATATCCCAAAAAACCGGAACTGCAACATGAAAAAATTAACCCCGATTATTTATAAATTATTTTAAACCAGCATGCTGACTTCAGTTAACCTATTTATTCATCAGAAAATTATGTGACGGGAATCACCGTCGATAAGCACTATTTCAACAGCTTATGGTCAGGCTACAGGGATATAACCATAATCTTTAAATTCTCTTTATATTATAATTGATTATCGATAAATTGTGTCTCATCCGTTCTTCGGGCGCCTGCCTGTCGCAGGCAGGAAAAGATTATGAATTTTTCGGGTTAAATTTGTCTATGTCCGGTATAAAATTTTTATGATATGGTACTTATCGAAATGGTTATGCCCAAGATGGGTGAAAGTATAATGGAAGCTACCGTCCTGAGCTGGCTTAAAAAGGAAGGTGAAACTATAGAAGCGGATGAATCCGTCCTGGAGGTAGCCACCGATAAGGTTGATACCGAGGTGCCCTCAACCCATGGAGGTATCCTGAAGGAAATAATAGCCAGGGAAGGGGAGGTAGTGCCTGTAGGGCAAACCATCGCCATTATTGAGACGGAAGAGGTAATTAAACATCCTCTCGGGCTGGACGACCTGCCGGACGATTATGAACAGCCGGAAGGAATCGGAACCCGGGAGGCATCAAATTATTCAGGACCGACCAGCAATGGGCTTAATCAGCTGACAGGGCCGGGTACACAGCGTTTCTATTCACCGCTCGTGAAAAGTATTGCGAGACAGGAAAATATAAGCCTGAAGGAACTGGAGACCCTGTCGGGTTCAGGCAAAAAAAACAGGCTGACAAAAAATGATGTCCTGGCATTCATTGCAGAAAAAAAATCAAAGGAGGCAGCCAAAATCAAGGCGGTGATATCAGTGTCGGACAGGCCGATCATGGATGAAATGGATATCAGGACACTGGACTGGTCAGGGTCGGGAGAAGATGAAATCGTAGAGATGGACCGGATGCGGAAGATGATTGCGGAACGAATGGTTGAATCCAAACGGATCTCCCCGCATGTCACATCCTTTGTGGAGGCAGATGTGACCGGCGTTGTCATGTGGCGCGAAAAGGTCAAAGCTGAATTTGAAAAACGATACAACCAGAAAATTACTTTTACGCCCATATTCATTGAGGCCGTCATAATGGCCATCAAGGATTTTCCTCTGATCAACATATCAGTGGAAGGGGATAAGATCATTAAAAAGAACCATATCAACATTGGGATGGCTGTTGCCTTGCCAAACTTTAACCTGATTGTACCGGTGATTCATCAGGCCGATCAATATAATCTGATCGGATTATGTTCCAAAGTGAATGATCTTGCCCGCCGGGCCAGAAACAATCAGTTAAAACCGGAGGAATTGAGCGGGGGTACGTATACAGTAACCAATGTCGGATCATTTGGTAACCTGATGGGCACTCCGATCATCGTGCAGCCCCAGGCAGCCATCCTTGCCCTTGGCGCCATAGTCAAAAAACCATCGGTCATTGATACCCCTGCGGGCGATGCCATCGGGATCAGGCATAAAATGTTTCTTTCGCATTCTTATGACCACCGGGTAATTGACGGTGCGCTGGGGGGGGCATTTATCCGGAAAGTAGCGGATTACCTGGAAGATTATGATCTTAACCGGGAAATCTGAGATGCTTATGCTATTTCCGGATGGTTTCTAAGTGTTTGCCGGATGAAATGATTGATGGCTCCACGGACATTCGAGGCTTCTGTAATATATACTTCTTTATGGGCTTTTACAAGCTCCTCAAACATCTTCTTTCCGACACCATTGGCTATTACGATCTGGCAATCATCAATTCCGGCTAGGAATGAAAGATTCTCTTCGCTGCCATGTGACAAGGAATTTCTATTATCCCCTGATGCAACAGGATTATTCACAACTTTTGCTCTTATGACGTAGCTTTCTTCCACAATTTTTCCGTCAGAGATCTCAAAAACCTTAAATCCTTTGATATGAAGGACATTTGAAGAAATTCGAATCCCGTCACTGGTTGGTATTGCAATTTTCATAGTCAAAAAAATCTAATATTACCGTGCCAAAATTAGCGAATCCCGAAGTATTAAACAAAAAATATTTTATACACCGGGAAAATGGGATATCGGCGCAACTATTTTTTCAGATTTGACACGATTTCAAGGGTATCTTCCGCTATCACCAATTCTTCATTTGTCGGGATTACCATGACGGTTACCATTGAATCCCTGGTTGAGATGATGGCTTCTGTTCCCCTTGTGGTGTTGTTTTTTCCCTTGTCGATCCTGATGCCGAGAAACTCCATATGGCTGCAGACATCTTCCCTGGTAAATGTATCATTCTCGCCAATACCTCCTGTAAATACGATAATATCCATGCCGCCCATGGCAGCACAATAGGCGCCGATATATTTTTTGATCCTGTAGCTGTACATCTTCATGGCCAGCATGGCACGTTCGTTCCCCTCCGCTGCAGCTTTCTGGATCTCACGCATATCGGAGGAAACCCCGGAGATGCCAAGCATCCCGCTGTGTTTATTGATCAATGTATTAGCCGACTGAACCCCAATCTCCTCTTTATCCATAATAAATGTCAGAACACCCAGGTCAAGATCACCTGACCGGGTTCCCATGATCATTCCTTCCACAGGAGTCAGGCCCATCGAGGTGTCGACAGATTTGCCATTTTTTATGGCGGTGATGGAAGCTCCGTTTCCAAGGTGGCAGGTAATGATCTTCTGCTTCTTTATGTCGACCTCCAGGATCTTACAGGCCGTTCTGGAAACATACCGGTGGCTGGTTCCATGAAATCCGTATCGTCGTAACCCATATTTTTTGTACAATGAATATGGAATCGCATACATGTAGGCATATTCAGGCATGGTCTGATGAAAGGCGGTGTCAAAAATGCCCGCCTGGGGAATTTTCGGCATCAATCCCGATACTGCATATATGCCTTTCAGGTTAGGGGGATTGTGAAGCGGCGCAAGTTCAGCCACCTCTTCCATTTTTCTGATCACCTTATCCGTGATGAGGACACTTCCCTTGAAGGTTTCTCCTCCGTGAACAACACGATGCCCTACGGCATTGAGTTCATCAAGTGAATTTAATGAACCATGTTTTTTGCTGATCAGTACGCCGAGCATATATTCGATACCCGCCTGATGATCCACGATCTCGCCTTCCAGCTTCACCTCATCCCCATCATTCCTGGTATTTTTGAGGAAGGAACCCAGCATACCGATCTTTTCAACAATGCCTTTGGCAAGAACGGTTCTTTTTTCCATATCAAAAAGCTGGTACTTGATCGAGGAGGATCCGGAATTTATAACTAAAATTTTCATTAAGGTTTTATTAAATCAGATTAATCAACAGGGACTCTTTTTTTCCATGGGAATCCGTCTTCCCTCCGGATCATATTTATAAAATCCAACACCTGTATCCCTTCCGCGATGATTTGCCCTGACCCTTTTTTTCAGCATGGGTGAGGCTTTATATTTGATGTCTCCGAATTCTTTATAAAGATTGTCAAGCCACCAGACCACCACATCGATGCCGATCTTGTCCGCCATTTCAAAGGGGCCATATGGGAATCCATATCCTATTTTCATGGTGGCATCGATATCTTCCATATCGGCCACGCCTTCCATGAGGATCTCACAGGCTTCATTGATCATGGGCGCGATCAGCCGGGTACTAATGATTCCGGGGGATTCAATGACAGGAATGATCCTTTTCCCCAATAAACGGGCGAATTTGCATACCTTCTTATACGCTTCATCGGAGGTATGTAAACTTCGGGCCACTTCAACGACAGGCACATCAGCTGCAGGAGATATAAAATGAAGGCTGACACATCTTTCCGGATGATCCAGTTCGGAAGAAAGTTCGGTGATGACCAGGGTGGTTGAATTCGTTGCGATAATGGTCTTCACATCCACTACTTTTTCGATCTCCCGGAATATATTTTTTCTCAGTTCGACACTGTCTTCCCTGGTTTTGGATTTTACGGCCTCTATGACAATATCGCAGCCCTTCAGGTCCTTGTATTCTGTGGTTCCCTTGATCCTGGAAAGAATGGCCCTTTTATCACTATCGGTCATCCCCCATCTTTCGATCATTCTGTCGAGGGCCCTGGATATCCCCCTGATCGCATCATCT
>JAGTVG010000286.1 GCA_018224645.1 Cyclobacteriaceae bacterium | reverse complement strand
TCACCGGATCGGATTCAAGGGAGGACATATAATATTTTTCCTCCCCGGCATGAAGGAATTTCTTTAAATAGATACTTCCGAAATAATTTCTCTGACGACCTCTCCGGCAGACTTAATCTCATGAATCAGGTTCATGCCCTGACCGGCATACAATACATAAAATCCCGGATTTTCCTTTTGTTCAATAGGTATTGTCCTGATTCAGATCCCGGATGAATTCCGGTACGAAAGGTTCATCCTTGAAAAAATCCCCTTTTTTCCCCTGGCTCAATGCGCACCGGTCGATCCATGAAATCCCCCAATCGCCGAACCTGGTGATTTTCTCGCGGTACACCTCATCTTCAAGCGCCTCTCCCTGTGAAATATACTGGTATCCATGCTTATTATATACTTCGATCAGGTCATCAAGATATTCCGCATTCAACAGGCTGGCATGTACCAGAAGGATATGTGAAATATTCCTGTTGAATAAATTTATTGATGATCTCTCAAAATACAGGAGTTTATCTTCCATGTAACTCAAATAGGCTTGGCCAATTTTTTCCATCAACGTTGAATCTCCTGCCATAAAGGCATCATGATAGGCTTTTGCAAACAGATAATCGTCATTGTCAATGGAAACCGGGGCTGTGGTATATCCAACCTGGTTCAAAAAATTCTCAAGGGTATCCGCATGTTCCTTGTTCATCCCACTCCTGAGATAGGGATGCCTGAAATATTTTAATGGTGTTTTATATTCGTCCGTCAGCTGCCGGGTAATTTTCTCCCCACGGATGATATCCTCCGTATAATCCCCGAACGCCGAGGAATGATAGTTCATATGGGAATAGGTATGGTTGCCCAGTTCATTCCCGTTTTTCAGCCATAGTTCCAGAAGATGCACCATTGACTGGTCCAGTGTGCCGTTTTTATAGAGTTTATGTTCATTCACATATCCGATCGCCGGCACCTCATGCTTCCTGAAGGTTGACAATAATTTTTCCGTAATCTTTTCACCGAAATCAGGATCCTCGATCCCGTAACTGACAACTGGCAGATCATCGACCGAAATGCACATTTTTTTGTCCTGGGCCTGGACAAAGGTCATACAGACTGTGAAAAAACAGGAAAGAAAAAATTTCATGCGATTGTCAGAAAAGATTAAACTCCAGGGGATATTCCCGATGCCAAATAACAAAGTTAAGGATTAATTTAACATCATCTTCGTCATTGATGGAAAACAGGATCCAGGATGAAATTGAGCCGGTATTTAATTAAAGGGGATTGAATATGCCACTTATAATCAGGTGATTAATTCCATAAGTTCCCTCAATCCGCCTCAAGAAATCCGGGAGGGGCCCTGTACCCTGAAGCCTGCTCATAGGCATAGGCAATCTGCAGCAATACCGGCTCGCTCCAGGCCTTTCCGAAAAACGATATACCTACCGGCAGTTCTTCGATAAAACCCATGGGAACCGTGATGTTCGGATATCCGGCCCAGGCCGCCGGGGAAGAACTCCCCAGGTGAAAGCTGTCGCCGTTTATCCAATCCGTCATCCATGCAGGGCCGCCGGTCGGAGCTATGATGGCATCCAGATCGTGTTCATTCATCACCCTGTCGATCCCTTCCTCCCGGCTGCCCTTCATCATCCCCGCCAGGGCTTCCCGATAGGCCGCATCGGTCAGATCACCTTTTTCTTCTGCCATTTCCAGGTACTGCTGATTGAAATATTTCAATTCAACGGAATCCGAACGATTAAATTCAATGAGTTCCCTGACATTGCTGACCGGAGCTTCGGGTCCAAGGGACTCGAAATATTTGTTCAATCCATCCTTATATTCATAAAGCATGATCTCAAAGGAATCCCCGCCTGTATTTTCGGCAGCAATACTTTCAATTTCAACTATCTCGGCACCCAGGCTTTTCAGGAGAGCTACCGCCCTGTACATCAGGGTATCCACCTTGAAATTTATCCCTACCGGACCTTTAAATAACCCTATCTTTTTTCCTTTTACGCCATCCTCTCTGAGAAACTGTGTATAATCGGTTGCATAATTCCCCTCGCTTGCCAGTGTCTTCTCATCGGCCGGATCCGCACCGGTTAATGCCCCGAGGCAGATGGCAGCATCCCTGACTGTACGGGCCATGGGTCCTGGCGTATCCTGGGTGAAGGAGATAGGGATCACACCGGAACGGCTCACCAACCCAACCGTAGGTTTGATCCCCACAATGCCGTTGGCATGGGAGGGGCAGACAATGGAGCCATTGGTTTCCGTTCCAATGGCCAGAACAGTCAGGTTCGCTGATACGGACACAGAGGATCCTGAACTTGATCCACAGGGATTGCGGGTCAGTACGTATGGATTCCTCGTCTGTCCGCCTGCCCCGCTCCATCCGCTTGTCGATAATTCACCACGGAAGTTTGCCCATTCACTTAAATTGGCCTTCCCGATGATCACGGCCCCTGCTTGCCGGAGTTTCATGGCGACATAACTGTCCTGAAGGGGAAATGAATTTTCCAATGCCCTCGATCCTGCAGTTGTCGGCATTTTGTCATGGGTATCGATATTATCCTTTAAAACCACCGGGATCCCATGAAGAGGGCCCCTCGTTATCCCTTCCACCATTTCCCGGTCCAGTCCATCCGCAATCGAAAGGGCATCCGGATTGATGGTGATGATTGAATTCAGCATGGGTCCATGCTGGTCGATCTTTTCGATCCTGCCGAGATAGGCCTCAATCACTTCCCTGATGGTAAAGTCTCCTGCATGATACCCTTCCTGTAATCCCTCAATATCGATTTCCATGAACCTGAATCCATCCGGTCCCATTCTTTCGGGTTCTGCCGGTCCCTGCCGGCAGGAAATAAGCAGAAAAATATAAAAAGTAAACCGGATGCTGAAAAGCCCCGAAAAATTCCTGATTTTCATTTATTAATAATTTTTTTGTATTTCAGTTTATTT
>JAGTVG010000285.1 GCA_018224645.1 Cyclobacteriaceae bacterium | reverse complement strand
GGTGTCCAGAAAAAGATTCGTGATGTCCTTTAATCTGCAAGGCACACCATTGAGTAAATATTCACCCTCTCCCGAGCGGTAATACCTCCGGGTAACGGTAACCGTGGAATATTCGGTGGGGAGTATGTTTTTTGTGTTCTCGAATGTGATGGAAGCTTCAGCCATCTGGAGCGCTTTCCGTGTTTTGGAACCATTAAAAATAATGTTCTCCATTTTTTCAGACCGGAGCGTTTTGATCTTCTGTTCTCCAAGCACCCAACGGATGGCATCCACGATATTTGATTTTCCACATCCGTTTGGTCCAACGATCCCGGTAATTCCCTTATTAAAGTGAATGACAATTTTATCTCCAAAACTCTTAAATCCTTTAGCCTCTAGTTTCGTAAGCTCCATCCCGTTGAATAAACATATAGCAGTATAAGAAGGCAAATATAAAATTATTTCTTAGATTTGCTTATCATGAGTGACCTCGAATTATATATTTATATTGCCCTCGCGTTGATCTATTTTTTAAGCAGGGTATTCAAGCAGAAAAAGTCACCGAGGCCCCCGGGAAATTACAGGGATGCGGCCTCCGGTAAACCGGATTCCCCATCCCGGCCTCAGGGTGAACGTCAATTGACGTTTGAAGAATTGCTGCAGGAGTTTACCGGTTATAAGGAACCACAACAAACGGTAGCACCTGAGCATGGAGAATTGCTGGAGGAAATGGAATTCGAGGAAGCTACTCCTGTGGAAGAGGAATACAAGTATTATGAAGGGTATGATGATTATAAGAAATCCTCCTATATGGATTATAATCAGGTGCCTGAGAAAGACCTGACGACGATCGACGAACAGGTAAGTTTTGAAGATCCACTGGAGAAAAAATTTGAGGATATTGTCGTGGAATCAGTTGAATCGTCAAGGGCTCTGAGATACAGGGAAATGCTGCTTAAGAATGAAAGTATCCGGGATGCTATCATCCTGAAAGAACTGCTTGACCGAAAATACTTTTAATTTATTCTCCATTTATTTCACAAAGTATAAAATTTTTGTTTTTTTTTGTATAAATATTCCATTCATTGATCCGATTGATTATAAATATCACAACTAATAGGTTGTGTGGCTTCAGGCCTTGGGGCCTGTAGAACTTTTCTGCCATTTACGGAATGGCGTCTTTCATCCCATACGTCAATTATTTAATCAAAGCTATTTTAAATAATCAATGTCGGAATTTAACATTTATATAACGGATAAATCTTTTATCAAATACGCTGAGGAAATCTGTTTAATGATAGAGGAATCAGCTGTTCAGCGAAAAACAGGAATTGCAAAGCGGCCTGTGGAATACATTCGCCGGAAAATAGAGGAGGGGAAGGCGGTCATCTGCCTGACTTCAGAAAAACAACTGGCTGGATTCTGTTATATTGAAACCTGGAGTAATGCGGATTATGTCGCCAATTCCGGTCTCATTGTCCATCCGGATTACCGTCACAAGGGATTGGCGAAAAAGATAAAAGGGAAGGCATTTGACCTTTCAAGGAAATTATATCCGGACGCCAAATTATTCGGGCTTACAACCAACCTGGCCGTGATGCGGATAAATTCCGAATTAGGATACCGGCCCGTCACCTTTTCTGAGTTGACCCAGGACGATCAGTTCTGGAAGGGATGTTCTAGTTGTGCGAATTATGACATCCTGAACCGCATGAATCATGTGCATTGCCTTTGTACGGGAATGCTGTACGATCCGCAAAAAAAACCAAAGAATGGTAAGAAATTAAATGTAAAGGGCTTGAAAATCTATGAACGCTGGCTTAGATTTAAACAATATGTGCTTTTGAAGCCATTCAATAAATCGTCCAGGAAATGAATTTTTTAAACTCTTGATCATGGAAAAGAAAAAAGTAGTGCTTGCCTATAGTGGAGGTCTGGATACCTCCTATTGTGTAAAGTATCTTTCAGAAGAACAGAATCTCGATGTGTGTACTGTCACAGTGAATACAGGGGGATTTGAAAAAACAGAGCTGGAAACCATTGGGAAAAAATCCTTACAGATGGGAGCCAGGCAGCATTTTGTCATCAATGCCTTACGGGATTATTATGATCAATGTATCCGGTACCTCATATTTGGCAATGTGCTTAAATACGGGACTTATCCGCTTTCTGTAAGTTCAGAGCGTGTTTTCCAGGCCAAAATGATTGCGAGGAAAGCCCGGGAAATGCATGCGGATTATGTGGCACATGGCAGTACGGGTGCTGGGAATGACCAGGTCCGGTTTGATATCGTCTTCAGGATCATGATACCGGAAATCGGAATTATCACACCGATACGGGATTTGAGGTTATCAAGGCAGCAGGAGATAGATTATCTTAAAAAGCATGGGGTGGAACTTGACTGGGAAAAAGCCAGATATTCCATCAACAAGGGATTCTGGGGTACTTCCGTCGGAGGCGAGGAAACATTGACTTCCGATGTGTTTTTGCCGGGACTGGCATTCCCCACCCAGTGCACCACTGATAAGATAGAAGAGGTTGAAATCATGTTTGAAAAAGGAGAGATCGTTGGATTTTACAGGAAAAAATACGATTATCCCCTGGACGCCTTACTTCATATCGAAGAATATATAAACCCATGGGCATTGGGCAGGGACATCCACGTTGGGGATACAGTCATCGGGATTAAAGGAAGGGTGGGATTTGAAGCAGGATTGCCATTAATGATCATTAAAGCGCACCAGCATCTTGAAAAACACAATCTGACCAAATGGCAGATATACTGGAAAGACCAGCTTGCCAACTGGTATGGGATGATGGTTCATGAAGGCCAGTATCTGGACCCGCTGGCAAGAAATATAGAAAAATTCCTCGAAGATACCCAGGAATACATTTCCGGGACTGTACGGGTCCGCCTGGCACCTTACCGGTTCCAGGTGCTGGGTGTCAGGTCGGATCATGACCTGATGTCTTCGAAATTCGGTGCTTACGGAGAGATGAACCTGGCATGGTCAGGCGAGGATGTCAAGGGATTTACAAGGATCATGGCCAACCAGACCATGATTTTCAACACTGTCAATAAAATTGATGAGTAAAATTAAGGTTGGAATCGTAGGAGGTGCCGGGTATACGGCCGGTGAATTATTGCGGATCCTGATAAATCATCCGGAAGTTGAAATATCCTGCATTCAAAGTGAAAGCCAGGCGGGAAAAACAGTTCATTCGGCTCATCAGGACCTGTTTTTTGCGGCAGACCTTGATTTTGTGATGGATATCGATCCGGGGGCCGATGTATATTTCCTTTGTAAAGGACATGGTGAATCCTCAAAGATCCTGTCCGGGCATAAAATTCCCAAAGGTAAATGCATCATCGATCTGAGCCAGGATTTCCGGATAGCAGGCAAACATCCTGAAGTTCAGCGGGAGTATGGCGATTTTGTCTATGGATTGCCTGAGTTATGCAAGGAAAAAATCAGGAAATCAAAAAATGTAGCCAATCCCGGTTGTTTCGCTACCTGTATACAACTGGGCCTCCTGCCTTTGGCTGAAGGTCAGCGATTGAACCACGATGTGCATGTAAGTGCGATCACAGGCTCCACCGGAGCCGGACAGTCGTTGTCATCCACCTCGCATTTTACCTGGCGGAACAATAACCTCTCCGTTTATAAACCCTTCAACCACCAGCATCTCGACGAGATCTATCAGAGCCTGTCTGGTTTACAGGATAATATGCAACACCGGATCCATTTTATTCCCTACCGTGGTGATTTTACAAGAGGAATCATCTCAACCCTTTATATGGAATCGGATTTGAAGCTCCATGATGTCCGGGAACTCTATGCTGAATTCTACCGGAATGAACCTTTCGTACGGTTGAGCAGTGAAAATATCCATCTTAAACAGGTGGTTAATACGAACTACTGCCTGTTATATACCGAAAAGATCGGGGATAAACTTTTGATCATCAGCATCATCGATAATTTATTAAAAGGTGCCGCCGGGCAGGCCGTTCAGAATATGAACCTGATGTTTGGGATCAATGAAGATACAGGATTAAACCTTAAAGGATCAGCTTTCTGAAATGAAACATTTTACCTCTGTCAATGACGTAAAAAATGCCAGGGAATTCGTGGCTGCAGCCGGCGAATTGAAGAAGGATACGTATGCATTCAAACATCTCGGGAAAAATAAAGTTCTTGGACTGATCTTTATGAATCCCAGTTTACGGACCCGGCTCAGCACTCAGCGGGCCGCCATGAATCTCGGACTGGATGTGATGGTGATGAATTTTACCGGTGAAGGATGGGCATTGGAAACGAGGGAGGGAGTGATCATGGATGGAGACAAGCCGGAACATATAAAGGAAGCTGCCGCAGTGATCGGGCAGTATTGTGACATCATCGGCTTACGTTCATTCCCGGGGCTCGAGGACAGAGACCGCGATTATGATGAAGAATTGCTGAAGTTTTTCATGGATCATTCCGGGAAGCCGGTCATCAGCCTGGAATCGGCGACACTGCATCCCCTGCAATCGCTGGCTGATATGATCACCATTGAAGAATTTAAAAAAACCAGACGGCCGAAGGTGGTATTGACCTGGGCTCCCCATCCCAAAGCACTGCCTCAGTCTGTGCCGAATTCATTCCTTGAATGGGCCCGGAAAATGGATTATGACCTGACCATTGCACATCCTCCGGGGTATGAATTACATGAACGTTTTACCGGAGGTTTAGAGGGCGTAAATGATCAGTACAGCGCTTTTGAAGCCGCTGATTTTATATATGTAAAAAACTGGTCTTCCTACAGGGATTATGGCAAAATACTTTCCACGGACCGGAACTGGATGGTCAGTCTGGAGAAACTCAGAAACACCAATGATGCCCGAATCATGCACTGTCTGCCTGTCAGACGAAACATGGTGATCGCGGATGATGTACTCGACAGTGATGCCTCCCTGGTCATTGAAGAAGCGGGGAACAGGATCTATGCCGCCCAGATCGTCTTAAAGGAGATCCTTACATAAACCTCATGAAGGAAAAAATATTCATTGTTAAAATCGGAGGTCAGGTAATTGATGATCAACAGGAACTTGAGAAGTTCCTGAAAGATTTCGCTTCGATCAACGGCAGGAAGATCCTGGTTCATGGAGGAGGAAAATGGGTGAGTATCATGAGTGAACGGTTAGGTTTGAAAGTGAACATGTTGGACGGGCGAAGGATCACGGATGCGGATACCCTGGAGGTTGTCAAAATGATGCTTCCGG